>CAZXVZ010000031.1:0-21134 GCA_964644085.1 uncultured Syntrophus sp.
TTTGTCAATTCGTAAGTGATGATGATCCGTTTATTTTTAATGAATTAACAGTAGGTGTCTTCGATAACCGTCAACCCATTGAGTACGGAAGAAATGAGCCCAGCCAATAAGCTATACAAAACGTATCTTTCCTATAACAAGAAGCGAATAATGTAATACGGGAGGATGATGAGGATAATGGTGCCAATGAACCAAATCGCCATGGGAAACAAATTTCTCTGTTTTGCGGAAAAGGATTGCAGCAGTGCAGCGTCAGTTCGGCCACAGAAACGCTGCCTACTCGATACAGTACGTCCGGGTCTCCAAGAAAGAAATACGTGAAGGTTTGAATAATCGTACTTGATAATAGTCATTGTTTTAAATATCCTAAGAATTGAAAATGCATGTGGGAATCTATTATGTTTACATCGTCGAATGTTCCGATAGAACCCTCTATACCGGCTTAACCAATAACATAGAGAAGCGAATCAAGGAACATAATAATGGGAAAAACGGTGCCAAATACACCCGTGGGCGCCGCCCTGTGAAGTTGATCTATGAAGAACGTTGCGTAAATCTATCGGATGCTCTGAAAAGAGAAGTTACGATCAAGAAATTTTCGAGAAAACAAAAATTATCATTGGTAAAAAACAGATGGGACAATATGGCAAGGAATACATAAAACTCCACGATGTTCATGGTAATGTATTACAATGACGCCGGTAATAGTGCAATGCTGCAAGACGGGTCAGCATGATCCTCATCCGCTTGCAAATCTTCAGCAACAGGGTGAGTATTCTTTAACGGTATTGTACATACTCGTTACACAGATTCTACAGGAGATATGCCATGTGGGAAAAACTGATTGATTATTTCAACAAACAACCCCGGATAGGAACCCTCAGCACGGCGAGCAAGGATGGCAAGGTGAACGTGGCATGCTTCGGGTCGCCCCGAATGACTGACGCAAAAACAATAATCATGGTAGTACGAAAGAACCGCACCTTCGCCAATCTCCAGGAAAACCCCTATGCGGCGTTCATGATTATTGAGCCGGGTAAGACCCTGGCTGACTTGAAAGGAGTGAGGATCTACCTCAAGATGAAAGGATTTTACACAGAGTAGTAACCTTTCAAACTGCCTGTGCTGCATGATGTTTTTTTCTCACATAGAACTGAAAATAGGTAAGATTGATAAGACAGATGAAGGCAAGGCAGAGAAACATTATTCGGTAGCCTGTGAGGGGGATAATGAGGCCAACGATCACCGGTCCGAGAGCCTGTCCAAAATCCGTGAATGCGCGGAAGGTCCCGATGGCAGCCCCACCTGAGGAACCAGCATAATCAAAGCCATATGTCATCAATGCAGGAACGAAAAATGCCTGTCCTATTCCCCAGATTACGCCTACAACGATGAACATGGGAAGAGTCTCTGAAAAGGAGAGAATGACCATACTGATCATTCCTGTACAGATGAATATCAGAATGATTACTTCCTTACTGTAGGTATCTACAATTTTTCCTCCCAGGGCTCGCCCCGTGACCATCATTATGGCAACGGCGGAAAAAAAGTGCCCCGGGTTCATTACCCCGCATTGAATGGCGTAGAGAGGAAAGAAAGCCATGAGGGCTCCCCAGATCATAGACTGCAGGACGCTTATTGTAGCGGGGGCAACGATCTTCCACTCGATAAAATGGATACCGGGACGGGGGGTATCCACGCCAGCGGTCGCAGGCCGCTCTCCTTTCACCTTCCAGGAGAGAAGTAAAGAGCACACAGAAAGGCCCGCGCACGAGAGAAACAGAACCGTGAAGCTGTACTGATTGATGAGAGATATACTGAAAGTAGGGATTACCGCCAGAGACAAGGGGGGAGCTAACAGGAGATAGCCGAGGCCCCGGCCTCGGTATGCCTGAGGTATAGTCTTAATGATCAGTGCGAAGGCGGCCGTATCGATACACGCAATGGCAACCCCCTGCGTAAACCTTACCGCGAAGAAGGGCCAGAAAGGACGGAGCGCGATAAAGGCAAGGAAGCTGAGAGCAAACAGCCCTGCGCCAAAGATCATAACGCTTTTTTCTGAGTACCTTGTCAGGACTCCTCCCACGAGAAATCTGGAAATCAACGATGATACGCCCAGGATTCCGACGAGTACTCCTATCTCTCTCTCGTTGGAGCCTAATCTTGTAAGAAAAATAGGAAAGGTGGGGAAAAGGGCAGACATGGCAGTCAAAAAAGCCAGGAACGCGAAAAATCCGAGAGTGAAATCCCGGGTGAATATCTTCTTGGACATATTTCCTTCATTATTCATAGTGTCTTAGTGTCCCACGCGAACGAAGGGCCTGTCAAATCTATTTGACGGCCATACGGCGAACATGGCCACTCTTTAGTGTGCTTTTTTATTTTTGTAAGGGGACATAATGGACGCAAGAGCAGACAAGCGGTGTATACTATATGAAGAAATGTTTGGGAGACGGAAAAGAACGAACAAATAAGTTAACGAAACGCGGCCAGAATCTCCTCCATCAGTTCACGCACCCAATTCCATTATCCCTCCAAGCATCGTTACCGGTACGTACACAGAAGCAAAGACGGTCACTTCATGGAGGATAGCCTGGCTCATCCAACCTGTTACGAAGATTTTTCTTGACGGCATTATCGAGAAAATAGCATAGGGAATCTACGCTGTAAATCCTGTTTCTTGTTTCCTGCAATGAGTAAAGCACCAAAAATAACGAAAATCCTTGCTTTGGTCTCGTTATAAACAGTATCCGCAATCGACATCGTCTTGACATACCAAGCCGAAAGTTCTTATACTGTGCCCCTGTACTATCTGATTAGAATAATTCTTAGACGATTTCAAGAACGGAGGAACAAACATGGCAGAAGAAAAAGGATTGAATAAGATGGTAAAATTGAAAGCAGACCTGGCAGCATTCCTGGGTGCCGGCTCACTTTCTCGTACTGAGATAACCAAAAAGTTGTGGGATTACATTAAGGCAAACAAACTACAAACCACAACGGTCAATGGTAAACCAGAAAACGCCGGTAAATATATTGTGGCTGATGTGAAATTGATTAAAATATTTAATAATACCAAGACTACCAGCAAGACTGGTAAAGTAATCGATTTTACAGAGCTAAAAGAAGGCGAGACTATTGATATGATGCAACTGGCATCTGTTGTTAGTGCCAACATCGAATAGACTTTAATAATTATTTTTTCAAATAAGCTGGTGCAGCATGGATGTACCGCCTTCCATGATAGCATGCCAAAACACGGAAAGCTGGTCTGGGAATCCCGCGTCAACGAGAACCACTTTCTTGCTGACCCAGATAAGCGTTGGCTAGTGTTTGCACTCCACGAATCGTTGCCGGTTTTTCAAACATTTCAATCCCCGCGGCTATCCTTCTTGTTTCCTTCCTCCCCGTTGGCCATCACAACTCGTAAATGGCAAGGACGTCTCTCTTGCCGTGAACAGACCTTCCTCGATTGATGTTTGGGAATCAAGGGACTCAACGCAACGAATAGATGGCCAGCTGTCCTTCCTTTTTTCTTTCTACCTCGCCTTTTTCTTCAAGATACCTGAGATGCGCGAAGGCTTCTCCTGTCGCAAAGAACGACTGTGTAACAGGGAAGGAGTCCCATGAATCGGCATCCACATTCCAGGTCATCCGTGAGGCCACCTCATAGATGCTTCTGCTCCCATCCTGCAAAATGGCAATCACTTCATTGTTCCTTTGCCGGTGGTGTTCCTGTATATCCTCGATTCTCTTTTTAGGGTTCCTAAAAAGATTCCTGTGACCCGGCAGTACCGTGTCAATGTCTAAGGTATGCACCTTATCAAGGCTAGCTAAGAATTCGTCCAACGGATTTTCCTTATCAAACCTTGCCTGAATGCCTGGGGTAATATCCTTCAGTATGTGGTCGCCTGCCACGAGTATTTTTTTGTCTGGTTCGTACAAACACATGTGCCCTTTGCTGTGGCCTGGCGTTTGGACACACGTAAACCGATATCCCCCTCTCCGTATGATGTCCCCGTCCTCAACGAACTTGAAAGGGAGGTTGACTCCTGATTTATACTGACGTCCAGCGTATGGCGGAAAGATCTTTTGAGGGTCTCTCTTCGGGAAGCCGCTCATGGAAATAAATGCTTCGATATCCAGGAGACGTGCCTCAGTTTTTAGTTTTGCGATGATCTGAGTTTCCGGCTCACTGATGTAGACAGCTGAACCGGGGTGAGTCAATCGATAAACAAGACCAATGTGGTCGCCATGAGAGTGGGTTATAAAAAAATCTGATTTTTCCAGATCGACATCGAGCTTCATCAAGGCCGCCTGCATGGCATTGAAGCATTCCTCGTTGTACATACCTGTATCGATGATAAGATTTCTCTTTTTGTCCCTGATGATATAGGAATTTACGGCTTTCAGGACAGAATCGGGAAGGGGTATTTCTACCCTGTAAAAGTCTGATCCAATTTCTTCAATCATTTCTTCGCCATCTTCGTATACGGGCCTTTTTCGTGGTTCATTATAAATCGATTGGGCCTTCCAAATCCAGTATAAATGACCGTTCAGAGCAAGACGCGTGTTCATGTTGATAACGCGCGTCGAAAATTGCAACTGCGGCAGGGAATTGGACAGGCAGTGAACGCAAGAGGACGGATCAATGCCGAGTTGATTAACAAGAAGAAAATATTATATTGGCCAATCCAGACTCTTCTGAGCGATCAGTGCACGGTCTTCCTTTTCTTCTTATGGAGGGGTTTTTGGAACATGAAAAAATTGTTCACACTCCGAAACAAAAAAAGTTCTGTCATTCCTGACCTAGCAGTGGATCTTTTTGAGAGCCCAGGCTATTCTTCTCGCAAGCAATGCCGCTGTCTGAATACCCTCTTCATCTTTTTCCACATCTCCCTTGTCCCGGCCCACGCCAATGCATCTCCCAACGAGTATCATCTGCGCACCAAGAAAAAAATGATTTATGGAATCCAGAGCGTGTACCGCACCGGCACGACGCAGGGCAACCACACCGGCGCCGACTTTGTTTATGTACATGCCTCCATTGGCGAGGGACACAAAACCGGCACGATCAATGAGAGCTTTCAATTCCGGCGTAATGTCCCAGAAGTAAACCGGCGAGGCAAGAATAATCCCGTCAGCCTCAACCATTTTTTCAATATATTCATTGGCACTATCATCTTGCACTGCACAGCGCCGGTCTTTGTTTTTAAAACATCTGTAACAGGCGATGCAGCCATGTATCTTTTTTTTCGATAGCTGGATTAATTCCGTTTTTATACCTTCTCTTTTAAGTTCCTGGAAAATGTAGCTGATGAGAATAGCGGTATTGCCATTCTTTCTTGGGCTCCCATTAAATGCGACGACCTTCATGCTTTGCCTCCCTTCTCAGACAAATACCATCATTATACGTCAATAGTACATTAATTATTTGAAAGATAACAAGTCCTTTCTCTGGTGTAGTGTTTTTGAGCGAAGTTTCGCGACTATCAAATCTAACTCAATCCGGTAAGATCAGGCTCTGGCGGGAAACCCAAAAGGCTTGACTTTTTCGGGATTATAGGAGACAACCCCTCCAGTGTGAATCGTGCTAAGTTTGCAAAGAAGATGATGAAAAGCTAAAGATGGGTAGCTTCGGGCGAGGGCGTCCTACTGTTGTTTATGAGGGTAAAAGATCCTTTACCAACAACCCCTTACGGGGATGAGGCAGGGGGCAGTTTTTATTGTTTTGGAGGATGACTTATCTGAAGCGAGATAGAGCACGGCCTGAGCAATTTCAATCGGCTTTACATAGTATCTTGTCCGACAATAGCCCCATGAAATAGTCGATTTGACAACCCTACCTATAAGAATGCTATGCACAGGCACAATTTAAAATCAAATAATAATAAAGGGAATAAAGAGAGGACAAGAATACGCCTAACATATTGAGCTAATGGGAACATTTGATGAGTATGCTTCAAAGATTTCAGAAAATCCCTATTGTTACGTCTTCGTTGCACATCTGTAATGTGATGCTTAAAATAAGTGTTGCGCATCTGAGATCTGATGTTTAAAATAAACTAATAATGAGTTGTCAGATGGGATTGAGGAAAGAGAACAAAAACTGTTAGTTCGATGGGTGCTTAAGGAAATTCGCAAGAGGTTGTTTAATAAAAATAAGGAGGTCTTATATGTTCAACCCAAAGAAGATTCTAGTGCCAATTGATTTCTCGGAGCATTCAGCCAAAGCGGCGGAAAGAGCGCTTGACATTGCCAAGCAGAGTAATGCCGAAGTTATTTTTTTCCATGTAGTCACACAGGATTTAAAAGCCTGCTCCATAGATTATTGTCTGCCTGATGATGAGGTTAATAAATTTGATAAACGCGTGGTCGAGGGAGCCAAAGATCGTCTCCAGAAAGAACCGGCAAAATTTCCTCTGGCAAAAGAGGTAAAGATTTCAACTGAGGTGGTTAAAGGGATTCCTTATGAAGAAATCCTAAAATTTCAGGCGCTAAACGGAGTGGACCTTATAGTTATTGCATCACGTGGCAGATCAGCGATTGCAAAATTCTTTCTTGGTAGTGTTGCGTCGAATGTTCTTAAAGAAGCTAAGTGCGAGGTATTGCTCGTTAAATAACAGGCGAAGGTAAGACAGGTTATCAATGAAAGTAGCCGGGGTTTAAGTCTTGCCCCTTTTTTTCCTCAGCACTCGCCCCATACAAGGGGAAGAAAAAGATGAAACGGGAATCAATTGAAGATTCCTGAGCAGGCTATGGGTCTTGTCTCGAAGTGTGCCCCGGGGTATTTAAACTCGATGGTGAGATGATAGTGTAAAAGCGGTGCTGAACTTTCATTGAATAAGAAGGTCACCTGTAAAAGTAGAAATTTCACCTGTCAGATGATAGCAAGCCACGTAAACGCTACTTTCTGCAAGATTGCGTGATCAATTTTTTATTAATATTGTACATCCAACGAATTTGCAGAGTACCTTACGTGCCCCACCAAATGCCGGCTTCGATTCCATGGAGAAGCAGGCGCAGAAAACTGTTGCTCGAATTGGGTTCGGAAACAGAACGAAGTCTATCGCATTCATGGCATAAAAAGGGCTCAACCATATTATTGAGCGTCACTTTATACCGTCTATTTTCTTGTTGTCCGCAGGGTCTTTCGAACATCCCGGCTGTGCGGCTCCGGGGTAAAGATGCTCCGTTCAAATCGTGGGGTTACTCAGGGTATCCGCCACGAGCCGGTTGTTAGCGCAAAAATAGGTTCACGGGTTAGCTATTGGCTCCGCAGCATTTCTTGTACTTTTTTCCACCGTTACATGGGCAAGGATCATTTCTGCCTATTCTTTCTGACTTGGCCGCCTGAGGTGGGTTTAATAGTTTTCCCAGGTCTGAAATATCCTCTGGTTTGTCAGGTTCAAAGCCGATTATGAAATGCCATCCATTCTTTTCACACGTCTCGGTGACGTATCTTGCCTTTTCCTCGGTGTGTACTCGAACGACTATCGGTCTCTTTTCTGATCCCGGTTTCGCCATAAAATAATTTATTATTGCTTACCCAGTGCTTACGCAAGCCTTTATATTTAATGATTATTTTCCAGTATGGCTTACAAATCATTGATTACGAATGCCTAGGGCGGGGCTTGAACCCGCACAGAGCGAAGCTCCGAGGGATTTTAAGTCCCTTGCGTCTGCCAATTCCGCCACCCAGGCATTTTTTTTACGTCTTCTTTTTTACGGGTTCCCTTTTTTGCCCGACAAGATTCGGATCAATGTTTCCCGGTCCCCCGCAATCAGGTATATAACAACTTACATCGCGAAAGGTACAGTCTTCTTTGCAGGAAGGGCATTTATCCGGAGGGGCATCTGCCCCAAAGGTGTATCCGCAATTTGAACACTGCCACTGCGCCATACTTCACCTCCAGATATATATTGGGTTCCCGATAAAACTACAATTTATATATCAGGAATTAAAAGTCTTGTAAAGCATTTAAGGGGTAAGTTAATAGATGAAAGAATAAAACACGAAATTGCCTTTTTCGCGTAGCAAAAAGACGGAATAGCTCTGTCAAAAAGACGCTTTTCAGTGCCGGTTATTTATTGACAATCGATGTGCTTTAAAATATTCTTTCATAAATGATGAAGGTGCTTTTGATTGTTTTTGCTTACCTTATGGGTTCAATACCTATTGGTGTGATTCTTGCGCGGCTTAAAGGGAAGGATCCGAGAAAAGTTGGCAGCGGAAATATTGGAGCTACCAATGTCATGAGGTCCGCGGGGAAAATCCTGGGCATTGTGACGCTCGTCGGGGATATCGCGAAGGGTTTTATCCCTGCTTTTGTTGCCGTGCGTTCAGGAGAACCTGCTGTCATTGTTGCGCTTGTGGGCCTCGCAGCATTTTTCGGTCATCTCTTCCCGGTTTTTCTGAAATTTAAAGGCGGGAAAGGTGTTGCCACGGGAGCGGGAGTTTTTCTTGCTATAAGCCCTTTGGCTGTCTTTATTAGTTTTGTTTGCTTTCTTATTGTTTTTCTCATATGGAAATATGTTTCCCTTGGATCATTAGTCGGGACTTTGATTATTCCTCTTTCTTTCTTTGCGCTGAAGGCGCCTTTGGAATATATTCTTTTCTCACTTTTCATTGCCTGTGGTGTTTTTTTCAAGCACAGGGACAATATAAAAAGGCTCCTCGCGGGGAAGGAAAATAAAATCAGTTTTGGAAGCAGTAAGTAATTTGAACACAGTGAATAGTTGGTTAGTGAATAGTGGGTAGGAAAAGAAAGGTGAAAGGCAAAAGGGGAGAGGTAAAAGGTGAAAGGTGAAAGGGGAATCCTGACGAATAGAAAAAAGAAGCTCACAACTCAAAAACAGTGAACAGCTGTTAGTGGATACTTAAAGCTATAAGTGGCACAGAATCTAAAAAAAGCAAATCAGCTTTCCTTTACCTGATATTAATAAATACCATTGTTAGTTAACAAAAAGCGGTACCAGTTTCTTTTGTTTGATATCAGCCAAACCTTTGTCGGTAATACGTAGGAGTGGTAACCCTGTAAAGGGAATTGTCTGGATATTTAAAAAGGGCTTTTCCAGGTGGGCGCCTATTTTGCGCAGTTTTACTTCCAGTTCCTTAATCTTTGCCGCCATCTTGTCCATCGTCAGAAGAGAGATGATGCCGAAGAGTTCCATGGGGAACTCATAAATAACTTTGTCGTTTTTGACGATGACGATGCCGCCCTGGAGATGGATGAGCCGGTTTACCGCGGATGCCATATATTTTTCACTGCTGCCGATAACGAGGATATTCCCTGTATCCCAGGTGAGGGTTGTCGCGACAGCGCCGTTCTTAATCCCCGTCCCTTTGATAAATCCTTTTCCAAGCTGATGTGAATTTCTTCTGTTAATCATAGCAACGGGAATAATATCGTTGTTAAGGTCCTTTTCAAGGAATCCGTCTTTTGTTTTTATTGTGACATGGTTCTCTTTCGTAATGGTTGGATTTACAATTTCAATAACACGCATGACAGCCTTGTCTTTTTCGGCTTTGATTTTGAAATCCTTTTCAGAAAACCTTTTCGCCTGTATTGTTTTCTTGAATATTTTAGGATAGATGTGTCGCCTGATTTTCTTGATAAATTTTCCCGATTCAAAAACAATCTCTCCCCCGGTCATGACCTTTTCAATGGTAATTTTCTCCAGATTGCTGAGGAACAGTATATCGGCATATCTGAGGGGTGCGATGGCGCCGAGGTATCGAAGGCCATAGTAATCAGCGGGATTGATGGTCATCATCTTGATGGCCTCTATAGGTGTAAATCCTTGCCGGATGGCTTTGCGCCCGATAAAATCAAGATAACCATCCTCATTGAGCATGACGGCATCAAAGAAGTCCGATACGAGAATAATTCTCCTCATATCTACATTGAGGTCTTTCAATTTGGAAAGCTCCGGCAGTTCCTGGCGTATGGATCCTTCCCGGATCATAATATAGAGCCCATGCCTCAATTTCTCCATGAGTTCTTCCAGTGTGATTGATTCGTGGCAGGAAGTAATGCCTGTGAGGATGTATTGAACGAGTGTTTTTCCGCGGGCACCGGCGGCGTGGCCATCAAGGCGTTTATTAAGGTGGAGCGCGGCGGATACCTGGTCAAGAATTTGTTTGTCTCCATCGACAACCCTCGTCCAGTATGCCTCGCCGACACCGACTACATCATCTCTTTTCAGCATATCAGAAAATTCCCTGAGACTTAAGCCAAGAGAACTTTCCATGTTTGGGAAGGGCGGGGTAAGAGGGGGGGCGAGGAAAAAGGCTCTTACCGGATAACCTTTCATTCCGTCCATGAGTGCCCGGATACCTTTCATGCCGGCGGCACAGCACGTGGCGCTCGTTTCCGTCACGACGGTGGTTGTACCTCCTCTGATGGAATAGGGAACGAATTCGGAGAATGAATAGGCACCGTCAATGTGCGTGTGGGCATCAATAAATCCGGGGCAGAGATATAAACCCTGAGCATCAATTATCTGTTTCGGTTGATAAGAGGAAGCAAGAAGGTTTTTTTCCACCGATGCGATATAGCCGTCTTTTATAATGATCGCACGGTCTTCATAAATATTATTGGTAAATAAATTGATAATCTTACCGTTGGTAATGATGGTGTCCGGTGGTATTGTCCCTTTCACAACGTCAAGCAATGTTTTTATTGTTTTTTTGTCCATGGCGGGTCCTTTTTCCATGTTTCTTAATTGATACAATGTTCTATTGTACACAATAACGTATATTTTTTGTACATTATTATTTCTCCGAAAGAAAGTGAATTTCGTCTTGCATCAAGGGATAAAACGGGTATTTCCTGGTCTCCTTTCTTTGGCCTATTTTTACTCTTACGCTGATATGCAGGTCCCCGCGGGAATGCCTGCCGATTCCGGGGGGGGTGCGAATAGACATTTATCGTCTTCAGCCTCATAGCATCTTTTGGTGCCTTATGTTTTCTATTTTTTTTTATTTACCAGTGGTTTTCATATCAAGGGCTATTTCAGGGTTTGGCCTTTTGAACTCTCATGGGTTATATGCTTAATAGAGGGGGGGTAAAGCAATCCGGTGGATATCCAACGGATTTTTACAAGACACTTCTTTGGATTTTTCTCATTATGAGTGTTATAGCCCTTATCAGTATCCCGCGATTCAGAGAGACTTTTAATAGACAGAACAATTTGGCTGGTATATAAATATATGGTTTTCTTTGTGTTTTTTGGAATGTGAAAAGTATGATACCGTGAGGGAAAGTGTCTTGTTCGAAGGTTGTATCTCATTGAAGGTTGTGATAATTAAAAAACGAGGAGGTTATAATGTCATTAGAAGGAAGGATAGCTTTTGTAAGTGGCGCTTCAAGACCGCTCGGTAACGGAAGGGCTATTGCCCTTGCTCTGGCAAAAATGGGAGCTGATGTAGCGGTGAGCGCGTTAAACCATATGGATGGAGCGCTCGCTGTTGTCGAAGAGATAAAAAAGACAGGGAGAAGGTCAGTTGCCGTTCAAATGGATGTCAGTAACTATGCAGATGTCCAAAAAGGATTTGAGGTCATCAAAGCGGAGCTTGGGCCTGTCAACATTCTCGTGAATAACGCCGCTCTTATGAACCACAATATTTCCATCGCTAAAACCACCGTAGACGAATGGGATAATGAAGTAAAAATATGTCTCAATTCAGCTTTTTACTGTATTAAATCTGTCTGGGCTGATATGTGTGCCGGCAAATGGGGACGTATTGTCAACATCACCTCAGTCGCCGGAGTCCTCGGGGGTTTTGGACAGACGAGCTACGGAGCGGCGAAAGCGGGGCTGATAAGCCTTGCCAAATCAGTCGCGCTGGAAGGGGCCAGATATAATATTACCGCCAACTGCGTGCTTGTCGGTATCAGTTCTACGGACGCGTATGCAACGCTACCGGAACCGGTTCGGGAAAAAGTGGAGAAGAAGACTGCTATCGGCAGGCCGGCTACGCCGGAGGAAATAGCTGACGCTGTAGTTTTTGCCGTGTCCGGCGGGTACATGACCGGTGCCACGGTAAATATGATGGGAGGATTAGACCTCTTTGTGTTCTGAAACTTTGTTTGAACTGTTTTAACAGTTAAATCGCTTAAGAATTTTATACCCGCCGTAAGCGGCGGGTATTTTTTTTGAGAAAAATGTCAATGAGGAAATCACTGCGGACTTGCTTGAATCCGTCATAATTGCAAGTTTAGCTATCTTCAAGTATAATCAAATCGACTCATGAGAAGGTAAGGATGTGCTGAAAAAGAATTTCCAGGATTTAAAGGGATTATTGCGTGTTTCATTGGGCGAAGAACCACCTGATTTAATTGTAAAGAACGCGGATATTCTGGATGTCTTCAGTTCTGCCTTATTCAAAGGACAGATTTGGGTATACAAGCACTGGATTGCTTATATTGGTGACAAAAATCCGCCTATTGGGGACAGAACACTTATACTGGATGGTAAAGGAAAAATTGCCGTGCCGGGGTATGTGGATGGACATGGACATGCCGATCTTTTTTATAATCCCTCTGCGTTTGCTGATGTGGCTGTCACAAGGGGTGCTACAACAGTGTTCTCTGATTCACAGGATATGGTTGATTCAATAGGTGTTTCAGGATTCATTGAAGTACTGAAAGTCAGCGACGGATTTGCCCTCAAATACTTATGGAGTGTTCCCGCCACATACCCTC
Organism: uncultured Syntrophus sp.; assembly: GCA_964644085.1. Taxonomy (GTDB): domain Bacteria; phylum Desulfobacterota; class Syntrophorhabdia; order Syntrophorhabdales; family Syntrophorhabdaceae; genus PNOF01. The sequence continues at coordinate 12,711 of CAZXVZ010000031.1, forward strand.
CTTATCCTGATGTTGAGGGCGGAGAGCTGTTTTCTGTTGACGATATTTGTAAGCTTTTTTCAAATTATGACCAATGTGTGGCCATAAGTGAGCTGTCTTCATATATTCGGATATTAAAAAATGAAGATAGTATGCTTGAAAAAATTTTTATCGCCAAATCCTTCGGGAAAAACGTCGAGGGGCATACACTCGGAGCTTCTTATGAAAAGCTGAATACCCTCGCGGCGGCAGGTGTAACTTCCTGCCATGAATCAATTACTGGCGATGATTTAAGAAACAGGGTAAGGCTCGGTTTATACACAATGATCAGACATGGTTCCATCAGGAGTGATCTTGAGGAATTGTGCCGTGTCGCTAAGGTAATGCCAAAAGACTCTCTGATGCTCGTGTCCGACGGTATGTTCGCTGATGACTTATCAGCAAAAGGGTATATGGATTTTGTCATTAAAGAGGCAATAGAATACGGCCTGGATCCAATTGACGCTATCAAAATGGCAACACTAAACCCTGCCCGGTATCTTAGAGTGGATGGTGAAGTGGGCAGTATCTCGCCAGGAAGAATTGCCGATATTTTGCTCATCGATGACATTAATCGGCCAACGCCGGAGGTGGTCATTGAGAAAGGAAGGATTGTTTCGCAAAATGGGGATCTGCTTATTCAATCAGCAGCATTTCCTCATATCGGGAATAAATACAATCCCTTTGTTTTCGACAACGTATGTGTGGATGAATTCCGGATAGAGCGCAAGGGGGATGATCTTGTCCCGGTAATCGATGTGAAAGATAAAACGGTAACGAGAAGGGTGGATTTGACGTTTGAAGGAGAGGGACAATATCTTTCAGCTCAAAAAACCAGCGATGTGAGAAAAGCCTTATACACGAGGAGGGACAGAAAGCGCTGGGGCAAAGGTTTTGTCAGGGGAATAGGCGGGGATATAGGGGGTATCGCGACTACCGTTGCTCACGAGACACATGGACTGCTGATCATTGGTTTTGATGATGACGATATGGCGCTGGCAGGCAATACAGTCCTTGGTATGGGCGGTGGTACAGCGCTTGCGGATCAAGGGAAGATACTCTATTCATTGTCCCTGCCGGAAGGAGCCACCATGTCGAGACTGAAAATAGGAGACCTGGCAAGGGAGATAGAAGCGGTGAACACAGTCATAAGAGAGAGAGGGAGCAAGCTTGATGATCCCTTTTTAACCATCAGCTATCTGACGCTGACAACTATCATAGAATTAAGACTGACCGTTTCTGGCTTGTATGATGTGAAAAGGGCGGAAATAATATTTTGAAAAAAGCGACAAAGAAAAAACCGACTCATATTTACCTGATGTGGCTTCTGATAATCTCTTGTGTTCTTCTCCTTGCAGGTTTTACGATTTATATTTTGAATGATATACCTTCTGTAAAGGCGCTTAAGCACCTGCAGAATAAACCGGTTACCAGCGTGTATGACGTAAATGATCAGCTTATTTACCTTTTTGTGCCTGACAACAGGGTATTTGTTACCTATGCTAAAATACCGAAATATGTGAGGGATCCCTTCGTGGCAGCGGAAGACGCGGAATTTTTCAAACACGGAGGGGTCGATCCCATAAGTATTTTAAGGGCCTTTGTAAAAGACATTGCCTATGGAAGAATGGCTCAGGGTGGAAGCACCATCACGCAGCAGGTCATCAAATCCCTTGTTCTTGGTCCCGAGAAGAGCCTTACGAGAAAAATTCGAGAAGTGATTCTTTCGTACAGACTTGAAAATTCACTAACGAAAAATGAGATACTCAATCTCTACCTGAATAATATTTATATGGGACACGGTGTTTACGGTATCGAAGCGGCTTCCCAGATCTACTTCGGCAAACACGTGTGGAACATATCGAGGGCGGAGGCGGCACTCCTCGCGGGAATTGTACAGGCTCCCTCGCGGTACACGCCGAAAAAACATCCCGGAAGCGCGCGGATAAGGCAGGAATATGTTATCGGCCAGTTATATGAAAAAGGTTTCATTAACGAAAAAACAAGACAGGGCATGCTTAAGGAAAAGGTGCAGATCCGGGAAAATGACGGTGTGTTTTCCGACACCTATTACAAGGATTACATTTTTCGGTATGTGGAGGGTAAATACGGTAAGGGTATAATGTCAAGAAAGGGTCTGAAAATATATGCTGCCGTTGACAGCCAATTTCAGCGGCTGGGTGAGGATGCCGTAAAGAGGGGCTTAACACTCTATGAACAGAGAAAAGGCGAATATGAGGTTATAAATCATCTGAATAGATTTAAATGGGATGATTTTATGGACGCAGAGGAAAGAGACATTCAGTTTACAGGGCTGAAAAAAGGCAAAATATACAACATTCTTATTTCGGAACAATTGAAGGAAGGATACGGCGTCTACGCCGGCAAGCAAAAAGCCGTACTCAACATTGATAGTTTTCCCTTTAAGTCCGGAGATATTGTAAAAGCTACTTACATGGGATCTGATAAGAAGAAGAATCATCTTTTCCAGCCTGTGAGATCTCTGAAGGTGGAAGGCGCGCTCCTCTGTATGGATGTGCAGACGGGTTATGTATATGCGATGGTGGGGGGGAAAGATTTTGAGAAGAGTCCCTATAACCGGGCCGTGACAGCTAAAATCCAGTCGGGAAGCGCTTTTAAACCATTCATATATGTGACCGCGCTCAAGAAAGGTTTCGAGCCGGATTCGGTCATTTACGACGAGCCAAAACCGTATTCATCCGGGTTTGGAGGGACATGGACACCAAGAAACTATGACGGCAGATATGCCGGTCAAATCACCATAAAGGATGCAATCGCCTATTCGAAGAACGCGGCTACGGTGAGGCTTCTTGAAGAGGTAGGCATCGATGCCCTGCAAGAGACTGTCCAAGAACTTGGAATTGACGCTCATCTGGAAAACAACCTTTCTATCGCTCTTGGCACTTCAGGTCTCACCCTCCTTGATCTTGTGAAGGGTTTCTCCGTTTTTGCGAACGGTGGCAGCAAAGTGAAACCTCTCTTTATCAGGAAAATTGTGGATAATCAGGGCAATGTGCTTGAGGATAACGGGGTGCAGAAAGAGAGGGCAATACCGGAAGATATAGCCGCTAAGATGAATATGCTTTTGAAGGGGCCAACAGACTACGGTACGGCGAAGGGTGTTTCCTCACGACTCGGTTATCCCGTGGCCGGCAAAACAGGAACCACAAATAATTATTACGACGCGCTTTTTGTCGGTTATTCCCCCTATATCGCTACGGGTGTATGGGTTGGTTTTGACGCGAGGGCATCTCTCGGCCAGGGAGAAAGCGGGGCACGGGTATGTCTTCCCATATGGATGAATTTCATGGGATCCGCGCTCCGGAGATATCCGCCCGATGATTTTCCTCATGTCGACAAAAATATATTTGATATGATTCTTGAACATTTTCGATAATTTAATTTTATGCTGTAATTTTGTCCGTAAAAGCGTTAAGATTACATATATTTTATATCAAGGAGTATTTCATGAATTCATTGAACAGAAGATTGATTCTTGTATGCTGTGCGATATTCATTTTTGGATATCTTGATATATCCTTCGGAGCGGAATGGAAGTTTTATTATCAGACTGAAGTTGAGAAAGAGAATAGGGCTATCATAGAAAAGCTATACTACGACGCGGCAAGTATTGTGAGGCCACAGAAGGATATTGTCAGGGTAACACAGAAAGTGACAGCATCGGAAAGTGAAGAAAAAGCGGAAATTGACAGCAAAGTAAGACTGATTGAAATGAACTGTTCTTCCAATAAATATCGTTATGTTTCTGTGACGGAATACGAACCGGATACGGGAAAAGTGCTTAGCGAAGAGAGAAACGCCAATGCTCCCTGGGTAAGGTTTAGCCTCGATTCATTCATGGGAGGCCTCTATGACAATATCTGTTTTGAGAAAAAACAGCCGAAACAAGTCGAGAAAGAACCAGATAAACAACCGGATAAAGCAGGAGATAAAGAAAAAGATAAAGATAAAGGGTCAGAGGGAGGTTTTTTCGGTTGGTTGAAAGGATTGTTTTAAAAGCGGGACTCCGGATTATTTTGTCATTCATGCAATTTTGTTGCAGCTCTTTTTATTGACATTTCTATGGTGTGGTGCCAATATTGTTATTGTGAAAGCGGCGTATAGGAAAAGATAAGCTGTTTCCGTGGTGGAATTACTGCAAAAGCGAAGCGAGGAGAAAGGATGCGGTGGAAAGACGGTCGGGAAAGCGATAACGTAGAAGACCGCCGGGGGATGTCTGTGTCTCGCGGCGCCAAAATCGGGGGCCTGGGTGGACTCGGCCTGGTTGCTGTTGTGTTGATAGGAATGTTTTTGGGCATTGACCCCAGCGCGCTTTTACAGGGTGTATCGGAAACACAGAACACTTCTGTTACTTCTCAGCAAAACGGCGGTTCGCGTGCTCATGACGAAATGGGCAGGTTCGTTGCTGTTGTGCTGGGTGATACGGAAGATGTTTGGGCCGAGGTTTTCAGAAAGATGGGGCGGACATATGAGGAACCGAAACTGGTGCTTTTTTCACAAGCCGTTCAGTCAGCGTGTGGAATGGCCGGTTCCGCAACGGGTCCATTTTATTGCCCTGCTGATCACAAAGTCTATCTGGATTTAAGCTTCTTTGAAGATATGCGTACACGATTGGGTGCTTCAGGCGATTTTGCTCAGGCATATGTCATTGCTCATGAAGTTGGCCATCACGTGCAAAACCTCCTGGGAATTCTCGATAAAATCCAACGACTTCAATCCAGGTCAAGTTCGTCTGATAGGAACAAATTATCGGTGATGATGGAATTACAGGCTGACTGTTTTGCGGGGGTCTGGGCTAATAAGGCCCATGAGAGCCGCCAAATCCTTGAATCCGGAGATATTGAAGAAGGGTTGAACGCTGCCAGCGCCATCGGTGATGACCGGATTCAAAAGAGGACACAGGGCCGCGTAGTCCCCGATGCTTTTACGCATGGGAGTTCGGAACAGAGAGTGCGGTGGTTCAGAATAGGGCTGGAACGCGGTAATCATCAGGCCTGCGATACCTTCAACGCAAGCCGTTTGTAACTTTTTTTAAAAAATGAAATGTATATGTTAAGTCATATACAAAAGGAGGTAACATGGGATTATTAGACATGTTGACAGGGAATAGCCAGGCTATGGAGGGTTTTCAGGATTTTTTGAAAAGATTTGAACAGGGGCCACCTTCTGAAGGCTATGATGATGAGGAGGTTATTGACCGTTACGGACAGGTAGCTCACAATGTGTCACCTGAAGATTATCAGGATGCCGCGCGGAATGCCTTCGGACGCCTTTCAGAGGCGGATCGTGAAGAGTTTGGCAGGATGCTTGCCGGCCAGGCACAAAGCAGGGGCATTGATTTGTCGGGGCTTGCTCCGGCCCAGGGGCAGGGTTTTGGTAATTTGGACTGGCTCTCGAATATCACCGGTCAGCTTCATCAGCAACCGGGTCTTTTGCGCGAGATTCTCGGTGGGCTCACAGGGGGCAGGCAGAGCAGCAGTTCCGGCAGTATTTTCAGTAATCCAATCGCGAAAGCAGCTATGGCAGGTATTGCCGCTATGGTAGTGAAGAAAGTCCTGGGTGGGAGATGATACAAAAAAAAGGGGTTCGTATAGAAATGGACATCAATATCGAGGAAGGAGGTGAAAGATAATGGCAGACGAGGAAGTAAAGGACGAGTATGATGTGACACAATATCATGAGGTTGTAAAAGGGGATACGCTCTGGAAGATTGCCGAGAAGTATTACGGGGACGGGAATCTCTACATGAACATTTTTGAGGCAAACAAGGATATTCTCAAGGACCCTAACATGATCAAAATCGGACAGAAGTTGAGAATCCCGTAATTAGGGAGTAGCGGATCATTATGCTAACGAATTTATTGATCAGACATAATTTTCTGGCATTGAAATACATAAAAAAATAGGAGGACCTATGAAAAAAAATCTTGCTGGTTTGGTAATTATGTTTTTTGTCACTACTATCGTGTTGATTGGCTGTTCCGGTGATTCCGCCAATAAAGGGCCGGCTGAATTGGCAATCAAGGCTGCCGAAGAAGCTATTAACGCTTCCAAAGCTGAGGCGATGAAATATGTACCGGATGAAGTAAAATCACTTGAAGATGCTCTTGCCGCGGCAAAAGATAAACTTGCCAAAAAAGAATATACGGCTGCCCTTGAAGACGTAAAGGGAATCCCTGACAAGGCGAAGGGTCTCCTCGATGCCGCAAAGGCCAAAAAAGATGAATTGACCAAGAGCTGGACAGACCTCAGCCAGGGTCTTCCCAAGATGGTAGAGGCTGCGCAGAAACGGGTTGATATCCTCTCCAAATCCAAAAAGCTTCCGGCCAACCTCACTCAGGAGAAATTTGATGAAGTAAAATCAGGACTTGCCGCAGCTAAAGAAGAATGGACAAAAGCCCTTGAAAGCTTCAAGGCGGGAAGTCTTGCGGATGCTGTTTCAGCCGCCAATGCGGTCAAAGAAAAAGCGACTGCCGCTCTGGAAGGTCTTGGCATGCCCGTTCCCGGTGCTGAGAAAAAGTAAGATTTTGATAAATTAAGTTGAAGAAAGGGACATGTCTCGCATTATTCAATCTTTTTGATGCGTAAGATATGTCCCTTTGCTATCTCTAATAAGAGCGATGAAGCTAACGAAGAAAAGAGAGGCAAAGAAATCGCCATAACAAGGTACATTCCTGACGCGGGTTCTTTTCAAAAAGCTGACTTGAAAGACTTGAAAAAAGCAAAGAAGCTCCTTGAAAAGCCCGGTCTTGCCGCAAGGATCACCAATATGCTTGGTGTGTCAATTGAAAAAGGCTTTCGGGTTCTCCCTGAAAAATTCAACACAATGGTGAGCAGGGCAACACAAACAGCTTTGTCAAAGGCGATCCATGCGGCGGTCTTCACAATGAGAGACAAACCTGGCAAAAAGGCATCAAATTTTTCTCATAAGGTGGCTGTGGCAACAACAGGGGGTATAAGCGGTCTCTTCGGGCTTGGAGCTCTTATCATAGAGCTTCCCATATCGACTACGCTTATGCTGAGATCGATTGCGGATGTCGCGAGGAGTGAAGGCGAGCGCGTCAGTGAAATAGAATCCAAGATAGCCTGTCTCGAAGTTTTCGCGTTGGGTGGGCCGAAAAGCAGCGACGATGCCTCTGAATCCGGATATTTTATGATTCGCGCGGCGCTCGCACAGTCAGTGTCAAAAGCGGCAAAATATATAGCTGAAAAAGGGCTTGCCAGAGAAAGCGCGCCGGTCATTGTCCGGCTGATAACGCAAATCGCGGAGCGTTTCAGCATCAGGGTTTCAACAAAGACAGCGGCCCAGGCAATACCCGCGATAGGAGCAATAGGAGGGGCTTTTATCAACTGGGTATTTATAAAGCATTTTCAGAAAATTGCCCGCGGTCATTTCATCATCCGCCGTCTCGAGAGGAAGTATGGAGAAGAAGCGGTGAAGAAGGCATATTTGTCTCTCTGACCGGAGGATGTGGGATATAGGACGTCCGCTGTCAGGATGTTGGAAGAGAGAAAAGGATAATGTGACAATGAATTCTGTACAAAGAAATCTTGATTAATTATCTAAATATGCGTGAATCAAAACGTGGTGGTGCGCATCAAAGTTGAATTCACAGAATTTTGCAACACACGGTTGCAGTGTTTATGATCAGGAAAATCCGCCGTGGGAATTGCATGAATTAGAGCCTGAAAGACTTCCCGAACTACTGCTTGATTCCGAATTTACAGAAGCAAATTTTGACAGCAACTTTTCACCATCTTCAGACCCACATGAAGGACAGGCCCCCTTGTCTTCCCCGTTGCTTCGAAAGCAAAGAGACTCAAAAACAGTCCCACATTTTTGGCATTTGAATTCAAAAATAGGCATTTATTCCTCCTCTTTTCTTTAACCGTCCTACCCGTCTGAACAATAAGTCAATTACCTTACAAAATTACCTTTGGGATTCTGCATATATCTAAGAACAAGATAAGTCGTCCTGCTTAAAATTGCAATCAATAACGCAATACCTGTGTATTATATCTATGAATATTGATTATCTATCCCTATCTATCGTGAAATATTTCCTCAGATATTTTATGTTAGTGTCTCCCTCGGGGAGAAAACCCCTCGCCTTTCAGACGAAGGCTTTAGCGACCCGAAGGGTGATAACCGGTGGATATCCCCCGACTGAAGTCGGCAGGTTTACACATCACCGGGTTAAATGTCCACCATCTAAAGATGCTGGTTTTAGCGGGCTGCTGATGTTGAATTTATTCGACATCAGCATGGTTAACCCGAATGAGCCCACCGGCAGAAATTTGACTCCCACCCCCAATATGATTTAAAAGATATACATGGCGATTCTTGATATTAAAACATTTCCT
>CAZXVZ010000032.1:0-4830 GCA_964644085.1 uncultured Syntrophus sp.
GGGTAAGATAGGCCTTGTGGCTTTATCGGTTGTGGCTGCCGTGGAAATAGACAAGCTTCTGAGAAATCCTAAAAAGCAACATTGCCCTTCGGAAAATTGAGACGGGAATAATCAGGAGTGGGGAGAATATTGTTACTTGATAAGAGTTATTGAGAGAGAAGCAATCCCCTCAGAAAAATCCCAAGACTTTGGTTAGAACATCCAATGTTACAATTTCAATATCTTACCATCAAATTATTGAGTATTGAACGGCCGAAGAAGACATTTGATCTCATTACTATTATCATGTAGAATAAGTGCTATCAGGCGGAAATCTGTTATAATTTGCATTCTAATTTACCGGAAGTTGTACTTTAGGGCTCAAGATGAAGAAAGAAAGCAAGACTAAACACCTAAGTGTGGAGATAGAAACACTCCTGAATCGGATAACAGAACTTGAGGCAATCTTATTCTCTCATTCTCGAAAGGAACAAGGGCTTGACAGCCTTGCCGAGCAGACCCTTCTGCAAAGTGAGAAAAGCTTTCGCACCTTAGTTGAAAATTCACCAACGGGTATTTTTATTGTTCAGAATGGTAAGGTTGTTTACGAGAATCCGGAGGAGAAAAAGATCTCAGGCCCGTTAGCGCAATTATTTCGAAATGGAGATCTTGCAAATGTTTATCCAGAGGATATGATGAAGGTAAGGGAAGGTTTTGATAAAATTATGACGGGAGAAATACGAAATCTGGATATCGATTTCAGGTTTTTTGTTTGTGGATCAACAGACACAGCACCCGAGATGAGATGGGTTCACTGCAGGGCAAGCTTAATAGACTACATGGGGGAAGAAGCGATACTGGTAAATAAGCTCGATGTGACGAAAACCAAAGAACTGGAATTTCTCCTAAGGACAGAAGATAAAATGGCATCACTAGGCCGTGTAACCTCCGGCATTGCCCATGAAATCCGAAACCCCCTTTCCGGCATAAATATTTACTTGAGTAACCTGGAGAAGATTATTGACAGGGGAGAAAGTACGAGAAAAGCTAAAGAAATCATAAGTGAAATTCAGTCGGCATCTGACAGGATCGAATCAGTCATAAGGAGGGTGATGGATTTTTCGAAACCAAGTGAACCTAGATTCATGCGAACGAACATTAATCAATGTATCCAGAATGCTTTAGATCTGTCATTGGTAACTTTGCAGAAGGCCGGGATAACACTCGGCAAATCATTGGCCACGAATCTGCCTCTCTGTAACGCTGATCCTCATTTGATTGAACAGGTGATTCTCAACCTGATTACCAATGCAAAAGAAGCCATGAAAAATATGGTTAAGGGAAAAACAATAAATGTGGTCTCTTCAGTTCAGAATGATTGTATAGTTGTCACAATTTCCGATTCCGGCCCGGGGGTACCCTTGCATATGAGAAAAAAAATATTTGACGCATTCTATACGACAAAAGAGGGCAATACCGGGATCGGCTTGAGCTTATGCCACAGGATTGTCGTGGATCATGGAGGTTCACTCACCGTCAATAATAACGATCGGGAAGGAGCAGAATTCAAAATAGAGTTACCATTGAGAAGGGAAAAAGGGGCATTCCAGGAATGATTAATTTCTGTATATATGTGATCGACGATGAACCGACAATAAGGGAAGGGATTGCGATGGCTCTTGAGACAGACTATCGCGTCGAAACTTTTTCTGAGGCCGAGACAGCGCTTGAAGCCATCGTAAAGGATCCGCCTGACCTGGTTTTGCTTGATATCGGTTTGCCTGGCATGGATGGAATAGAAGCTCTGAAACGAATCAAAAGACAATGCCCTGATCTTCTGGTTATAATGGTTACCGCTTATGAGGATAGTAAAAGCGTTATTTCTGCCATGAAGGCAGGTGCCTATGATTATCTGGTAAAACCAATCCATGTGGATGGTCTGGAGGTAATAGTACGACATGCTTTAGAGACAACCAGATTAAAAAAAGAGGTTCGCACCCTTCAGGAGACATACCTCAAAGAGAGTGTTCCCTGCTTTATAGGGGAAAGCAATACAATACTTGATGTAATGGGTTTCGTAGAACAGGTTGCAAAAAGTCCGGACACACCGATCCTCATATTGGGTGAAACAGGTACCGGCAAGGAACTTATCGCCAGCGCAATCCATTATCGGAGCCCCAACTTCAAGGGTCCCTTCATTCCGGTAAATTGCGCGTCTATTGCAAAAGATTTGATCGAGAGCGAGTTGTTCGGATACGAGAAAGGTGCGTTTAGTGGAGCCCTTCCTTCAGGAAAAAAAGGGCTTATCGAAGAGTCAGCGAACGGAACTCTTTTTCTCGACGAAGTAGGGGATCTTAGCCTTGAAGTTCAGGCAAAATTGTTGCGTTTTCTTGAGTCAGGAGAATTCTACAGGCTGGGGGGAACGAAAAAACTGAATATTCAAACCAGGATTGTTTCAGCCACAAACAAAAACCTGGAGGCCATGGTAGAAAAAGGTCAGTTTCGAAGAGATCTTTATTTCCGTATTGCCGTCATTACAGTTAAGGTTCCTTCTTTGAAAGAACGCCGGGACGATATTATCCCTCTCGCCAAATATTTTCTCATGAAGTTTAATACTAAGTTCGTAAAAAATGTGACTGGATTTTCTTTTGAGGCACAGCAGTATTTGGTGGGCCATAACTGGGAAGGAAACGTGCGCGAGTTAAAAAATCTCATTGAGAAAGCAGTATTGACGTGCAAGGGAAACGAAATTACTGTTAACGATCTTGGCGCAGATCTTGATGCATATTCCAAAGAAGAATCGGAACATTACAGACAAAAAGGAAGACACCTTTATTTTCCTCCCATTGGTGAGGTAGGCGTAAATCTTGAGAGTTTGGAGAGGTCCCTGGAGACCTTCTATTTTAATGAAGCCCTCCGCTTGTCCAAAGGAAACGAAAGCAAAGCCGCCCAACTCCTTAACTTAAATCACCACACCTTTCGTTATCGAAGAAAAAAGCTGGGAATTGAAGTCGAATAGAAGCTCTTATGGACGAGATTCCGAGGAATTGCGAAGTCTCATTTTTTCGACATCTCAACTGTAAGGAGTCCCGAGCGGTTGAAGAGTGACTCAAAGCACGATCATTTTCCATCCAGATAGTAAGGTCTGAGGATTACTGAGAACACTACACCATAATCCATGCTCTCGCCAGGTGGTAATCTTCGGTGATGAGAAGTCTCGAGAAAACCAGTTTTTCGTATCTACCCTCTTTTATCTGAAAAATACATTGTTGTCCCTTCAAGTTTTGTAATAGAGTTGAGATTTACTCATTTTGAAATTTTTCGAAAAGCAGATTGGAATATTTTCTAAATTGCGAATCAATAAGTGCAGCACAACGAGGACGGCACCCACACAAGCGGCCAAAATTACAGACCTGTGCGGAAAAATGTCCCCTTGGCACTAAAAGTGCATTAAGCTTCACCGATACTGTATCGGCATTGGAGGCAAGATGAGTAAAAGAACACAATTAATGAACAATCTTACTTGACCATCTGAATGATTGTTTTAAGCTGCATTATTGTAATAACAAAATACATTTTAAGGAGGAAAATATGGGATTAGAATGGATGCCAAGAGAACACGGATTGAAAGACCACAGCAGACACGGGACAAATCACTGGGGTACTGAAGCGCCTTCCACGGTCTACGAAAAGAGACCTTTGAAGGATCCCAAGGGTGATGTAATTCCCGGACTGTACACAGCCTGGATCAGGCTCAACAACCCGGCCCAGTTCAACTCTTATACCACGGAGATGGTAAAGGGTGTCATTGCGGGTTTTGAAAATTCTTCGACGGACCGTGAAATCGTGGCCGTAGTTTTTACCGGTACAGGTGCCAATGCATTCTGCACCGGCGGCAACACGAAAGAGTATTCAGAATACTACAGTATGAGACCAGAAGAGTATGGTTCATACATGGAACTCTTCAACAACATGGTAGACAGCATCCTCATGTGCAAAAAACCGGTCATCTGCCGCGTCAACGGCATGAGGGTTGCCGGTGGCCAGGAAATCGGCACAGCTTGTGATTTAACCCTTACCTCCGATCTTGCAATATTCGGTCAGGCGGGTCCAAAACACGGTTCTGCTCCTGTAGGTGGTGCATCTGATTTCCTCCCCTCGTTCTTCAGCATCGAAGACGCCATGTGGAGCTGTATAAGCTGTGAAATGTGGTCTGCCTATAAGATGTGGTGGAAGGGGAGATCGGAAGAGCGTCGTGTAGGGAAAGAGTGTAGGATAAGCAGAAGAATAATGATGTTGATTTCTCTCTTATCGATGCTGAAATAGATAAAATCGTATGGACTTACGCCAATCTTTTCCCTGGTTGTCTGATGAAATCCATCGACGGAATCAGGCAAAAAAAGAAATTCTTCTGGGATACCATGAAGAACGACCACAGATACTGGCTGGCAACAAATATGATGGGCGAGGCATTCGCTGGTTTTGGCGCCTTCAATACCAAGAAAATTACCGGTGTGGACACTATCGACTTCATCAAGAACCGTCAACTCATCGCACAGGGTGTTCTCAACAACGAAGCATACTTCGAGCAGATCCTCGGGAAACCGCAGGCGAAGTAACATCGCCACAGATCATAGGGGGGGGATTTTGTCCCCCTTATTTTTCAATATTGGTAGGTATTGACCAGATTCGGCTATGAATGAAGATCAACTAATTATGATAAAGGCCCGTGGGTGGGCTTCGTCGGGATTCTGAAGGGGACATGTATGGGTTGCTTTGCCATCTGTCCTGCTTCGGCAATAAAAGAAGATGGAGCAGTTTTTTTGATCGTAAAGGATTACGAAATACTGG
>CAZXVZ010000032.1:4840-20769 GCA_964644085.1 uncultured Syntrophus sp.
AATACTGGGCAGGTTCAGAAAAGAGCGCAATATCGGTCATCGCATATGCGGTATATGTGTTTCGGCATCGAAGGGAGAACGATGAAAGCACTTATTGCCCTCGAAGACGGTAAAGTATTTGAGGGCAGGAGTTTTGGCGCTGAAGGCGAAAAAGAAGGTGAGATTGTCTTCAATACGAGCATGACAGGTTATCAGGAGATTATGACTGATCCTTCCTATAAAGGGCAGATCGTTACTATGACATATCCCCTCATCGGTAACTATGGCGTCAATGACAAGGATGTCGAATCGAAGGGAGCGAAAGTGGAAGGCTTTATCGCGCGTGAGTTCAGCAGAGTTGCGAGTAATTACAGGGCAACGGGCGACCTCCACAGCTATTTTACAAAACATAATATTATTGCCATAGAAGAGATTGATACGCGGGCCCTTACGAAACATCTCCGGGTTCGGGGCGTCATGAAAGGGATCATATCCACAAGAGACCTTGACCCTGAAAGCCTCGTACGGAAAGCGCGCCATTGGCAGGGTATCGTCGGTGTGGACCTTGTGAAGGAAGTGACGTGTTCTGAGACCTATGAGTACCAGGATGGAAGTGGGAAGACGAAAGATGGAAAAGGAACTGAGAAAACAAACTTGAACCTTGAACCTCTTACCTCAAACTCCACCCTGAGAGTGGTTGTGATGGATTTTGGTGTCAAAATGAATATTCTGAGGATGCTGAAAAGCGTAGGTTGTGACGTCGTTGTTGTACCCGCATGGGAAAAGGCCGAAAAAATTCTCGCGCTTAAACCGGATGGTGTCATGCTCAGTAATGGCCCCGGTGATCCTGAAGGTCTGCCCGATGCCATTACAGAGATACGGAAGCTCTTCGGAAAGCTGCCCATCTTCGGTATCTGTCTCGGACAGCAGCTTCTGGGTCTTGCCTATGGAGGAAAGACCTATAAGCTGAAATTCGGTCACCGTGGAGCAAACCAGCCCATTCAGGAAGTAGCTACAGGGAAGGTATCCATAACGTCGGAAAATCACGGATTTGCCGTTGATATCGCATCCATCAAGGAACATCCGGTTCGTGTTACCCACGTTAACCTCAATGACAAGACCATTGAAGGGATTGAACATATGGAACTACCCATTTTCTCCGTCCAGTACCACCCCGAAGCATCTCCGGGACCGCATGATTCCTATGGATTGTTCGATAAATTCAGAAATAAAATGAACTCAAGCAGAGATATGAAATAATGCCCAAAAGAACTGACATACAAAGTGTCATGCTCATAGGTTCGGGTCCCATTGTCATCGGACAGGCCTGTGAATTTGATTATTCTGGAAGTCAGGCTTGCAAGGCCATCGGAGAAGAAGGATACCGGGTAATCCTTGTGAACAGCAATCCGGCAACGATCATGACTGATCCCGATATGGCCGACAGGGTCTATGTGGAACCTCTCACCCTCGAAGTACTCGAAGAAATCATCAGAGTTGAGAGGCCGGACACGCTCCTTCCGACACTGGGCGGGCAGACAGGGTTGAACCTTGCTACGATTCTTTCCGAAAGAGGCATCCTGGCAAAGTATAATGTGGAGTTGATAGGCGCGGACTACAAGGCCATAAAGAAAGCTGAAGACAGGGAAGAATTCAAGGCAGCCATGGAGAAGATTGGCCTTGAAGTTCCCAGAAGCGGACTCGCTTTTACCATGGATGACGCCCGCAGGGTCTCAAAGGAAATCGGGTTCCCGCTCATCATCCGGCCAAGCTACACACTTGGCGGTACCGGCGGCGCCGTTGCGTATAATATTGAGGACTTTGAAACCTATGCCCAGAGAGGGCTTGAAAGCAGTCTCATCAGCGAGATACTCATTGAAGAATCAGTTATCGGATGGAAAGAGTATGAACTGGAGGTGATGCGTGACAAAAAAGATAATGTTGTCATCATTTGTTCCATCGAAAATTTTGATCCTATGGGGGTGCATACCGGTGATTCGATTACCGTTGCTCCCGCGCAGACCTTAAGCGACAAGGAATATCAGAGCATGAGGGACGCGTCGATCAAGATCATCCGCGAAATCGGTGTTGAGACAGGTGGCTCCAATATCCAGTTCGGAGTCAACCAACGTGACGGTAGGATGGTCGTCATCGAAATGAATCCTAGGGTCTCCAGAAGCTCTGCCCTTGCGTCGAAAGCGACCGGCTTTCCCATAGCGAAGATAGCCGCCAAACTTGCCGTCGGATATACCCTTGATGAGATACGCAATGACATCACAAAGATGACGCCCGCTTCATTTGAGCCCACCATCGACTATTGCGTTGTCAAAATACCACGGTTTACCTTTGAGAAATTCAAGGGCGCCGATGAAACTCTTACAATTTCGATGAAATCAGTGGGTGAAGCCATGTCCATCGGAAGGACTTTTAAGGAATCGCTCCAGAAGGGGCTCAGGTCCCTCGAAGTGGGGCGGTTCGGTATTACCAATGAGAAACTTCCCAATATCAATGATGTGGAATATATCAAGGAGAAGCTCATTACGCCCAATAACGACCGGATATTCTACATACGCCACGCCCTGCGGATCGGTCTCAGTGTCGATGATATCTATGAACTTTCTAAAATAGACAAATGGTTTCTCACAAATATTGAAGAACTTGTCTCTTTTGAAAAAGAGATCGCAGCCTGTGGAAAAGAAGAACCATCATCGTACAGCGGTTTGCCGCAAGACCTCCTGTGGCGAGCCAAGAGATATGGTTTTTCAGATAGGCAGATGGCGGAGATTATCGGCGCAAACGAAGATGAGATACGAGCAGACCGCTTAAACAAAGGCATCAAAAGCGTCTTCAAACTTGTCGATACCTGCGCAGCGGAGTTTGAAGCCTATACCCCCTATTACTATTCGACGTATGAACAGGAAGATGAATCACGTCCATCAGACAAGAAAAAAATCATGATTCTGGGCGGCGGACCGAACAGGATAGGGCAGGGTATCGAGTTCGACTACTGCTGCGTTCATGCCGCATTCGCGTTGAAGGATCTCGGTTACGAAACGATTATGGTCAACAGCAACCCCGAAACGGTGAGCACCGACTATGATACATCGGACAAACTCTATTTTGAACCGCTTACCTTTGAGAATGTACTCGATATTGCCGAGAGCGAAAAACCTGATGGTGTCATCGTCCAATTTGGCGGGCAGACTCCTCTCAATCTCGCCGTGCCGCTTCAACGGGCCGGTGTCAAGATTATCGGCACAACGCCGGAAAGTATCGATATGGCCGAGGACAGAGACAAATTCAAATCGCTCCTAAAAGAGTTGGGCCTGACACAGCCCGAGAACGGTATTGCCGTTTCTTTTGAGGAGGCAAAAAAGATTGCCGGTACTATTGGTTATCCCGTTGTCGTCCGGCCTTCCTACGTACTTGGCGGCAGGGCCATGGAGATTGTCTATGCTGAAGGTGATATGGAAGCCTTCATAGAACGGGCTACCGAGGCGTCCCCTGAGCGGCCCATCCTCATCGACAAATTTCTTGAAGACGCCATAGAGATCGATGTCGATGCTGTTGCTGACGGTGAGAAATGTGTTATCGCCGGCATTATGGAACATATTGAAGAAGCCGGTATCCATTCCGGTGACAGCGCCAGCGTATTGCCTCCCTATTCACTCGATGATGATATCATTGACCGGATAAAAGCATACACTTATAAACTTGCAAAAGGCCTTAATGTCATTGGCCTCATGAATATTCAGTACGCGATTAAGGATGATGTTATCTATGTTCTTGAGGTCAATCCAAGGGCCAGCCGGACTGTTCCTTTTGTGAGCAAAGCCACGGGTATCCAGTGGGCCAAGGTTGCCGCGAAGATCATGACAGGTATGAAGCTTTTAGATCTTGGCATTGAAAAAGAAACAGAGATCAGCCATTTTGCCGTTAAGGAATCCGTCTTTCCATTTAACCGCTTCGGCGCCATTGACACGATCCTTGGCCCTGAAATGAAGTCTACCGGCGAAGTAATGGGTATTGATGTCAACTTCGGTGCCGCCTTCTGGAAATCACAGCTTGCCGCGGGGCAGAACCTTCCTTCCCAGGGGAGTGTCTTTCTCAGTGTAAAAAACAGGGATAAGCGAAACGTTGTCTTTATCGCGAAAAAGCTCTCTGATCTTGGTTTTAAAATCTATGCCACGAGAGGAACAGGAAAAGTCCTTGCCAATAACGGCATAGAGGTTCAGCTTATCAATAAGGTTTCTGAGGGGCGGCCTCACATTGTCGATATGATTAAGACCAATGAAATAGACTTTATTATCAACACACCCGGCGGCAAAGGCACCAAGGCTGATGGTGTCCTCATCAGGTCAGGCGCGGTTCATTACAAAATACCTTACACGACAACCCTATCAGGGGCACAGGCTGTTGTTAATGCAATTGGGATCATGAAAAAGGGCGCTTTCAATGTAAAAGCACTTCAGGATTACCATTGAGACCAGCGGAAGCGAGCGTAGAGAAAACTATGGTTGTGGTATTTAACAACGTTATCTGCTATTTTATCATGAGGCATTTTACGCTAAGCGATCATTTGAATGAAACCTTGGTGAGGAGGTCATATAGTGATTACCAGTAGGCTGGAAAACGACTGAATAAAAACATGCTTGTTGTCTGACGCCCTGTTTTATGAACGTCCAGACAAAAAAGAGAAGGTTCTATATGGAAATGGAGCACAAAAATTAACCGGTAGTAGTTGAAATGAGGATTTTCCCAAAGTGTCTTATTGATGAACGGCATAGAGTCAAATGCCGGAGCAGATATCAATCCTATGTTGAAAAAACAGAAGAGGGGGCTATGCGACGATGATGATAAAAGCAACAGTAAATAATGTTGATGTTGAAGTTCCGGAAGGGACAAGCATACTCTTCGCAGCACGCAAGGCTGGGTTCAATATTCCCACTTTGTGCCACCACCCTGATCTTGTCCCTGGAGGACAATGTGGTATCTGCATTGTAGAAATCGAAGGAATACCGGGGTTTAAAAGATCGTGTATGACACCTATCGGGGAAGGATTCAAGGTGAAGACCCATACCCCGAGGATTATGGAGATAAGAAAAGACCTTGTGGAACTTATCCTCTCCGAGCATGATACAGACTGTCTCACCTGTATCAAAAATAACTACTGCGAATTGCAGAAACTTGCCGCAACGGTCGGGGTTAATACTGTCGAATACTCCAGATTTGAAGAAAAACTGCCAATTGACAGAACAAGCGTTTCCATCGTGAGAGATCCTAACAAATGTATTCTCTGCGGGAGGTGTATCCAGGTGTGCAGTAATATTCAGACCGTAAATGCTCTGGCGATGAATGGCAGGGGGAGTGATACTGTTATCACGACCGCCTTTAATGCCGGACTCGGTAACAGCGTTTGTATAAATTGCGGTCAGTGTGTTGTTCACTGTCCCGTGGGGGCCCTTTATGAAAACAGCCAGGTCGAAAAAGTCTGGGAAGCGCTTCATGATCCGGGTAAATTAGTTGTTGTCCAGGAGGCTCCGGCAGTGAGGGTCATGCTCGGTGAGGAATTTAGCATGCCGTCGGGATCCCTCGTAACCGGCAAAATGCACGCGGCCTTGCGACGGCTTAATTTTGATGCTGTCCTTGACACCAATTTCGCGGCAGACCTCACCATTATGGAAGAAGGCACCGAACTCCTTTCAAGACTCAAATCAGGCAAGAACCTGCCCCTTATCAGCTCGTGCAGCCCGGGATGGATCAAGTTTATGGAAACCTTCTTTCATGACATGATACCCCACATGTCAACGGCAAAATCACCACAACAGATGTTTGGTGCACTGGCGAAAACTTACTATGCTAAGACAAAAGGCATCCAGCCGGAAAAGATCGTATCCGTCTCTATCATGCCGTGCACTGCGAAAAAGTTCGAGTGTCAGCGTCCCGAAATGCGGGCAAGCGGGTATCAGGACGTGGATTATGTGCTCACCACACGGGAAATCGCCCGCATGATGAGGGAGGCAGGCCTTGATCTCAAAGAAATGCCCGACGAGTTACCGGATGACATCATGGGCGAATATACAGGAGCGGGGACAATTTTCGGCGTCACAGGCGGCGTCATGGAAGCGGCACTCCGTTCGGCCTATCATCTTGCCACCGGCAGGGAACTTGAAAATCTCGATATTACTCCAGTGAGGGGCATGAAAGGCGTTAAAGAAGCCGAGATTGATATGGAAGGCACGAAAATCAAGGTGGCCGTGGCACACAGTTGTGGGAAGGCAAGGGAACTTCTCAATAAAGTGACGGACCAGCTTGAGAAAGAAGGGAAGTGCGAATACCAGTTTATTGAAGTCATGGCATGCCCCGGAGGATGTGTCGGAGGTGGTGGCCAATCATGGGGAAGCAATATGGCAAAAAGGGCGCGGCGAGGTCAATCGCTCTATGCTGAAGATAAGTCGCTGCCTTATCGGCGTTCTCATGAGAACCCTTCTGTAAAAGCAGTATACGAGAAATTTCTTGAAAAACCTAACTCAGAAAAAGCTCATAACCTTCTTCATACACATTATTACAAAAGGAGTAAGGTAGACGGTAAAATAATATCTGGGGAAAAAAGTTATCACGAGAAGAGCTAAGAGAGAGATGTCCATGCTGCTACCTGCTGAAAACAAGTGGATTACGCTAGTACACAATAAGGAGTGTGAATTGCTATGATAAATTTAACAATAGACGGCATTAATGTTGAAATCGAAGAGGGCGCTACCATCTTGAATGCGGCTCTCAAAGAAAAGATACACATACCTACACTTTGCTATCTCCCAGAAGTCCAGGCAATTGGTGCCTGTAGAGTCTGTCTCGTGGAGATTGAAGGAAATCGTGTATTGCAGGCGTCCTGTGTAACTCCTGCAAGCGTGGGTCTTGTAATTCATACAAATACCGAACGAGTAAGGAAAGCACGGAAGTTTTCCGTTGAGATGCTTCTTTCCAATCATCCCTTTGAGTGCCTGACCTGTGCTCGGAATCTCAATTGTGAGCTCCAGAGTCTTGCTTCAGAGCTTGGCATCAGGGAGGTACGATTTGAGGGCGAAAAAAGTGGTGGCCGTGTCGATGAATCATCACCATCAATCAGGCGCGATCAAAGTAAGTGTGTTCTTTGCCGCAGGTGTGTCACGGTCTGTCAGGAAATACAGAGTGTGACGGCCCTCTATGTGCAAGGCAGAGGTTTCAACACAAGAGTGGAGCCGGCATTTGACCGGGATATTAACGATGTGGCTTGCACCAACTGCGGACAGTGTTCTCTTGTTTGTCCTGTCGGAGCAATAACCGAAAAAGAATACATAAAGGAAGTTTTTGATGCTATCAACGACCCGACAAAGTTTACCGTTATTCAGGATGCACCGGCAGTCAGGGCGGCCCTTGGCGAAGAATTCGGTTATCCCCCGGGCACACTCGTTACAGGGAAAATGCTTGCGGCAGCGCGGAAACTTGGCTTCGACCGTGTTTTTGATACGAACTTCGCTGCTGACCTCACGATCCTCGAAGAGGGCAGCGAACTCCTGAAACGAGTTGGCGAAGGCGGTATATTACCGCTCATCACAAGCTGCAGTCCGGGTTGGATCAAGTTTATCGAACATTTCTATCCCGAATTTCTTCCCAATCTTTCTACCTGCAAATCACCTCATCAGATGCTGGGTGCCCTGACGAAGACATATTACGCCAGGAAAATGGGCATAGATCCAAGAGATATGGTTGTTGTCTCCGTCATGCCGTGCACTGCGAAAAAGTTCGAGTGCCAGCGCCCGGAAATGAGATCAAGCGGATATCAGGACGTTGACTATGTGCTCACCACCCGGGAATTTGCAAAAATGATCAAACAGGCAGGAATTGATTTTGAGAGTCTTGCCGATGGCAATTACGATGATCCCATGGGCGAATATACCGGTGCGGCAACGATCTTTGGTGCCACAGGCGGTGTCATGGAAGCGGCACTCCGTACGGCCTATGAATTGGCAACAGGAAAAACCCTTGAAAATCTTGAGTTTGCTTCGGTGAGGGGTCTTGAAGGTATCAAAGAAGCCGTCATTTCCCTCGAAGGTATTGGTGATGTTCGCGTTGCGGTATCGCATGGTCTTGGAAATGCCCGAAAACTCCTTGAGCGATTAAAAGAAGGGAAAGTGCAGTACCACTTCATTGAGATCATGGCATGCCCCGGAGGATGTGTCGGCGGCGGGGGCCAGCCCATTCCGGTCAGTAATGATGTGAGGGTACGAAGAGCTCAGGCCCTCTATACAGAAGACTGTTCCTTCCGCCTCAGAAAATCCCATGAAAGTCCATCTGTAAAAAAGCTTTACGAAGAATTCTTAGGAACGCCTCTGGGTGAAGAATCTCACCGTCTGCTCCATACTCACTATACACCCCGAGGTAAATTCTAAACACGATTTCGAACAAAATAGAACCCCGCTCTGCGGCGGGTGTTTTTTGTTTTCTATATCGATTTGTGTCCGAGAGTAAAGCCAAAAAATGGAATTAGGAAAAAAAGCTGAGAAGCTTTTCTCGCAGAGCATAACATTCATTTGAGAGTGGATCACGTGGATATGCCAAGTGTATCTCAATTTCTCTGATCAACTGCCCCTCATCCATGACAAGGACCCGTTGTCCAAGGAATATTGCTTCATCCACATCGTGAGTAACGAAAAGAATCGTCTTTTGCTGGGATAGGAATATATTAATTAATTCTTTCTGAAGATTCCTTCGGGTGAAAGCATCAAGGTCCCCGAAGGGTTCATCCATGAGGATGACATCAGAGTCAAAGCAAAGTGTCCGCCCAAGGGCCACACGCTGGGCCATGCCGCCGGAGATTTGCGAAGGGTAGGCATCTCTGAAGTCTGCGAGACCAAGAAGGTCGAGATAGAAATCAAGCGTGTGCCTGATATGATCCTTATTGGAACCCCTGGCCATCGAGAATGCCATGTTCTGCCCCACCGTAAGCCACGGCATCAATCGGGGTTCCTGAAAGACGATACTTACTTTTGAAGAATTCTCATTATCCGAATTCGGAATAAAGTGAACGCTCCCCCGGGACATTGTTTCGAGGCCGCATATAACTCTGAGTAGAGTGGTTTTACCGCAACCGCTTTTCCCTACAACTGTCACGAACGAATGGTCCTCAAGAGTAAAACTGATGTCACGGAGGACTTCCAATTCTCTACCCCCCAGTTGATACGACTTGAAGAGATTGGTAACCTCAACTCTGGACATAAGTCTTTTCCTCTTTACGCCAGGGCATTAAACGGTTGCAGAAATAATCGAAAATCATATCGATGAACAACCCCAAAATGCCAATGGCAATAATCCCCACTACAACAATATCAGTCCTGGAGAACTGTTGGGCTTCTATGATCATGTATCCGAGTCCTGATGCCGCTGCCAGCAACTCCGCTCCTACCAGTGCCCGCCAGGAATAACCTATACCGAGTTGCAGCCCGACCAGAATAGATGGAAGAGCTGCCGGGAGAATGATGCGTTTCAAGCGGTCAATAGGCTTGTAGCCAAGGGTCTTGCCTACTTCCACCAGCTTCGGATCGCAGTTCGCGACACCAGAGGCTGTATTGAGAAAAATAGGAAAAAAGCCTGATAGGATAATAATCGCCATTTTTGCAGACTCCCCGATACCAAACCAGAGGATCAACATCGGTATGGTTGCCAGCGGTGGTATGTGGCGTAGGAAGTTCAGCGGCGGTTCCCAGATGGCACGGCTACCTTTATGAAGGCCCACCAAAAGACCCATGGGAAAGGCGAAGAAGGTGGTAACAATAAAGCCAGCGATAACACGTGAGAAGCTTGTTGCCATATGATGAACAAGCATACCGTTCAAAATAAGTCTCCAGGCAGTTTGGATAACCTTCCAAGGGGGTGGAATGAGGTAGACATTAAAAAGACTAAAGTACGAACCGGCTGTCCAAAAGATTAATACTAACGCTATGACCAAGTACGGTTTGAATCGGTACATTACCTAATGCCTTTTCCGTTTAAGTCGGATATGATTCTTTTATGTGCGAAACATAATTTTCATATTCTCTGAATTCAGCGGACAACCCCGATCATGTCCTTGATGTCGATGGTATTTGCAAGCATCTCATTTTCCTTGAGAAACGTCTGGATTGCGGCAAGGTCGGCTAGATCCTCGTTGGTAATTTTGGAGCCGAAGACGTACCAGGGAAGCATCCTTTTTATGTCCACTTCGGGGATCGGTATCTCCTCAGCTACAATCCTGATCGATTCAGCCTGATTCTTTCTCATGTGTTCAAGTGCCTGATTGTGAACTTTAAGATAGCGCTCTACAAGATCAGGATGATCTCTGAGGAAAGCGCCGTTCACCGCGACCAACGTTAATCCGCTGACCAAGCCGTTACCGTTTGTTATCACTCGTGCCCCCGCCATCTCTGCAGGGACAAGGAAAGACCCGGCAATAAGGGCCGCGTCAGCACTATCTGATATCAATGCGGCCTGTGCCTGCGGAACCGCCATGTTCACAAATTTTACGTCCGCTGTCGTGAGGCCCTCTCTCTTGAGCGCGGCTACCAGAAGATGGTGCAGGACTGTGCCTTTAGGCCCCACTATAGTTTTGCCTTTCAGGTCAGCTATTTTTTTGATGGCGGGATTTCGTGCCATAACGGCGAAGGCTCTTGGGGCCCTGGAAAAAATTGCTATAACCTTCAGGTCCACCCCGTTTGCTTTGGCTAGCACAGCGGAATCACTGCCCAGCACGCTGGCAAACTGCACCGAACCCGCAGCTAATGCCTGCACCTGTTGCGAACCTGTGTTCATTTCCGGTCTCTGAATCCTGATTCCATCCCGACCAAATTCCTTTTCGAAAAACCCGAGCCGCTTCGCGACTATTGCCGGGACATTCAAGGGAAGTTTTACATAGGTGATGCCTATTCTGTTAACTTTTGCGGCCGCATCAACTGGTGAAGGTCCAAAAACAAGAATGAGGCTAATGATAATATTGGACAGACAGGCAAGAGTCTTCTTCATCATAACTGTAATCTCCTTGCTCATTTATAGCGCTGAGGTGAATTCCATGAATATGCGACGATATAGAGCAAAATGTATAACACATAAGCCCTAGCTCTGTCCAATCAATGCTCTCTGAATACGTGAGAAGATGGATGTTCGGTTCATAAGTCTGTCTGGGCAAACACCTTTGGATGGGCTTTTAAAGACATGTTCGGCCTCTGTGTGCCATTGTACCGCCTCTAACACTTCCTTAAGCCAAGATAAACAGAGGAAATTGTGTTGCTGACGATCCCATTTCGTAGCGAAGCTATTATAAAGAAGTCTCTGAGATTCCAATCAAAGTAGAGAGCACCCCATTGCCCGGCAACAGTCGGGACGATGGGGGATGCGGGGAACTTTTGCCGGAAAGGATCGAAAGGATACTTTTCTCTCCGCGAAGGACCAGGCCTCGGAAATGATACAATTTCTTGTATAATTGATTACAGGACAGCACGCTATGCTCATGACGGAGAAAAAACGAGAAAGTATTCTTTGAACATTTCCATGTAAAGAATAAAATGGATAATCCTCTATTTCAAAGGTAGCTTTTTTAAATTATGTCTGCGGTGTTTTCACTAGTTGTACCCATTAAAGATTGCCTGTTAAGAAAACTAATATCTTGACATTCATGAGTTTTCTTCCTCTACAATCACTGTGAATAAAGTAGTCAATACGTGTCGTTGAGGAACTTGTTTGTGATAGATGAATCTCCAGTTAGGATTTCTCCCTTAATGTTTATTTTGCTAAATATGATCAAGCCGGTGAAATATTAAATCGTAGCTCTAGGTTTCTCTGCGTTCTTTTCCGCCGCTTCTATCAAACAGCGGTGATCCGTGTTTGTCCATGGAATATTGTTTACTAAGTGTCGTTTTATACAACGTACGACATCGTCCTCCGAAGTCTCGGCGGCTGAGCCGTGGCGAGATAATATTGAAATTTTTCGAAAAACAGATTGGAATATCCTCGAAATTGCGAATAGAGAAATAGTGTCAACGAGAAACATCCGCACAACCCTTCGGAATTACGTGCCAGTGGAGAAGCATACGATCTTGGCATTAAAAGTGCAAAAGATTTCAGTACTATCAATAAAGAACTTGGAGGTAATATGAGCAGAAGAACAGTTACAGTAGACGGTTGCACCGCCTGTGCGCATGTTGTCCACGCCACAAATGAGATTATTACTATCTATCCTATTACACCGTCCTCACCTATTGCCGAGTTGTGCGATGCCAAGTCGGCAGCCAAGGAAATCAACATATGGGGTTCAGTACCCATGGTAAGTCAGATGCAATCCGAAGCTGGAGTTGCCGGTGCAGTCCATGGCTCCCTCACCACAGGAGCCCTCACAACGACTATTTCTGCCTCTCAGGGTTTGCTGCTTTTGATACCAAACATGTACAAGATTGCCGGAGAGCTCACACCTACGGTCTTTCACGTGACTGCCCGTTCTCTTGCCACCCAGGCCCTTTGCATATTCGGAGACCACTCTGATGTTATGGCTGCCAGAGCCACCGGTTTTGCAATGCTCTGTTCCAAAAACGTTCAGGAAGCCATGGACTTTGCTCTCATCTCCCAAGCCGCAACCCTTGAATCCAGGATACCCTTTATTCACTTCTTCGATGGTTTCAGAACATCACACGAGATACAGAAGATCGAGGAGCTTTCCCTAGATGAAATGCGGGCCATGATTGATGATGAGCTTGTTATGGCCCACAGGATGAGAGGACTTACACCTGACAGACCTATGATACGAGGTACCGCACACAATCCCGATGTTTATTTTCAGGGCAGGGAAACTGCCAATAAATTCTATGAGATAACACCGGCCATCGTGCAGAAGGCGATGGGCAAATTTGCAGCCATCACAGGCCGCAAGTATAAGCTGTTTGACTACTTCGGTGCGCCCGATGCCGAACGTGTTATCATTGTCATGGGTTCCGCAGGCGAAACGGTGTTGACCACACTCAACTATCTCAATGACCGTGGAGAGAAACTGGGGCTTATTCAAGTTGCTCTGTACAGGCCGTTTGATGTTGATAGCTTTGCGGCATCAATCCCTGATACAGTCAAGGCAATCGCCGTTCTCGACCGTACAAAAGAGCCTGGTTCTGTGGGGGAGCCGCTGTATATTGATGTGAGGAGTGCTCTCGGCGAGGCTCAGGAGAAAGGTCTTAATCGTTGGGGCTGCTATCCCAGAATAGTGGGAGGTCGATACGGCCTTGGCTCGAAGGATTTTACCCCGGCTATGGTGAAGGCTGTCTTCGATAACCTTTCCAATACTATGCCGAAAAACCACTTTACCGTTGGCATTAATGACGATGTAACAGGCACCAGTCTTGTGGTCGATGAATCCTTTCGTCTCGAAGATAAAGCTTACCGGGCGCTCTTCTATGGCCTGGGCGCTGACGGCACCGTAGGCGCAAACAAGAACACTATCAAAATCATCGGAGGCGAGACAGACAATTACGCCCAGGGCTACTTTGCTTACGATTCCAAGAAATCCGGTTCCATGACGATTTCTCACCTCAGGTTCGGAAAAGATATGATAAGGAATCCTTATCTTCTGTCAGACGCAAATTTTGTTGCCTGCCATAATCAGACTTTTCTTGAAAAGTACGACATGCTGGCCCAGGCGGAGGATGGGGCTATATTTCTTCTTACTACCTCACATGGTAAAGAAGCCGTCTGGGATACCCTTCCTGCAGAAATGCAGAAACAGCTCATTGCAAAGAAAATGAAGTTCTACATCATTGATGCTGTCACCCTCGCGGAAGAACTTGGGCTGGGCGCGCGGATAAATATGATCATGCAAACCGCCTTTTTTGTCATCTCGGGAATTATCCCGAAGGAAGAGGCGGTAAAGGCAATAAAGAAGGAAATCGATAAAACCTATGGAAAGAAGGGTGAGAAACTGCTCAATATGAACTATGCTGCTGTCGACCAAGCCCTGGAAAAGATTGTTGAGGTGCCCGTTCCTGACAAAATAACCTCCACCAAAGGATTAAGACCCCCCGTTCCTGCACATGCTCCGCAATTCGTTAAAGATGTAACTGCTGTTATGATTGAAGGAAAAGGAGATTCTCTTCCCGTATCCGCTATTCCTGCGGACGGGACATGGCCGACAGGCACAACCCAGTATGAAAAACGCAACATCGCTGTTCATATCCCGGTATGGGATCAAGATGTGTGTATCCAGTGCGGTACCTGCTCCTTTGTCTGCCCCCACGCGGCTATAAGGATAAAGGCTTACGATCCTGTGCTCCTGAAAAATGCCCCTTTAACCTTCAAGTCTGTTGATGCGAAAGGCAAAGAGCTGAAAGGACTTAAGTTCACAGTCCAGACAGCGCCGGAAGACTGTACCGGCTGCGGCTCATGCGTCTTCGTGTGTCCTGCTTTCAGGAAGGACGCCGATGGAAGTAAGACTGAAAGAAAGGCGATTAGCATGGGCCTCCAGGAACCGTTGCGAGCGATGGAAGCGGAAAATTATGCGTTTTTCCTCAATCTGCCGGAAACCGACCCGTTGCTGTACAATCTCATGACTGTAAAGGGAAGTCAGTTCGTGAAGCCGCTCTTCGAGTACAACGGCGCCTGCTCGGGTTGTGGTGAAACACCCTATCTCAAACTGCTTACCCAACTTTTCGGAGACCGCCTGTTTATAGCTAATGCTACCGGGTGTTCTTCGATCTATGGTGGTAATCTCCCCACCACACCGTATGCCAAGAGGGCCGACGGCAGAGGTCCTGTCTGGTCCAACTCACTCTTTGAAGATGCCGCTGAGTTTGCCTTCGGGATGGCCCTTACGGTCGACAAATTTAAGTCACAGGCTCTGGAAGTGATGGCGCGGCTGTCGTCGAATGACCGTTACACGGGGGCGAAAGAGCTTTTTGACGCTATCATAGGTGCAGACCAATCATCCCAGACAGGGGTTGAAACGCAGCGGATCCGTATTGAAGAATTGAAGACACTTCTCGCAAAAGACGACTCTCCGGATGCAAAGAACCTGATGTTCCTGTCCGATTATCTTGTTAGGAAGACCGTGTGGGGTATCGGAGGCGATGGATGGGGTTACGATATAGGCTATGGCGGCGTTGATCAGGTCATGGCTTCCGGCAAAAACGTGAATCTGCTGATTATGGATACTGAAATCTATTCCAATACCGGCGGGCAGATGTCAAAATCTACACCTATGGCAGCCTCGGCCCAGTTCGCTGCGGCTGGAAAAATGACACCCAAAAAGAACATCGGGGCTATGATGATCCCGTACGGAAATGTCTATGTGGCTCAGGTGGCCTTTGGCGCCAATCCTGCACAGACGATACGGGCAATGAAAGAAGCGGAAGCGTTTGAAGGTCCGTCATTGATAATCGCATATTCGACATGCATCGGTCAGGGCATCGACGATATGTCTAAGGGCGTTGAAGAACAGAGAAGAGCTGTGGCATCAGGCCACTGGCCTCTTTTCCGATATAACCCTGCTCTCGAGGCCGAGGGCAAGAATCCTTTTGTTCTCGACAGTCAGGAGCCAAGTCTTCCCTATGCAGAGTATGCATATGGGGAAAACCGGTTCAGAACTCTCAAGAGGGGTAATTCGAAGGAGGCTGCCGACTTGATGAAGCGGGCACAGAAGGCTGTACAAAGGAAACTGAGTTATCTGAAACATATGGCCGGTTGGTTGCCGCCGCAAAGTCAGATATAATGACGACCGGTATTAGTGGAGATGTTTATGTGCCATCTTCGGGAAAAAATACAGGGGATTATAGGCCTTCCATCTTTGGGTATTATCGCTGCAGCCAGGCCTAAGTGAGGCGTCGAAGATTAGGAGCCGATTTGGATCTTTTTAACAAACTGAGGAGGATGAATATTCTTTTGATAGACGATGATAAATTGATCAGAGA
>CAZXVZ010000033.1:0-911 GCA_964644085.1 uncultured Syntrophus sp.
CCCACACCCCCACCCTCACCTACACTCTTTCCCTACACGACGCTCTTCCGATCTCCGGTGACTGTCAATACCGTATTGCCTGCCTCCACTGAGTCTTTCCTTTCTCTCGGTCTCGTGCCGGAGTTCATAGATGGATTACCCACTTTTGTATCCTATGAAAAAAACCGTTTCTTTATAGTCATTAAAAGTCCGTATATCCCTTTCGGCATAAAGACAAGCACGACGATGAGTATGATACCGTTCATCAGCATCTCATAGTCCTGAAACTGGTAAGTCAATTCGGGAAGAAACTTGAGAAAGATCGCCCCAAGGGCGGGGCCGAATATTGTGCCTGTTCCTCCAAGGAAGAGCATGACCAGCATATTGATCGATGTGTTGACGCCGAAATCCTCGGGAGCAAGGAATCCCATGTAATGAGCGAAGAGGGAGCCTGCAATGGATGCGAAAACAGCCGAAAGGACATAAGTCCTGACTTTATATTTCGCGCAATCGATCCCGAAAGTCTTGGCTGCGGTCTCATCGCTGTGAATGGCAAGCAAGGTCCTGCCGAAAGGAGATCTGACGACAGCGAGGCTGCAAAGTACCACAAGAATAACTATGGCCCACACAAAATAGTAATAGCCGACATGATTGGCAAAGGTCAGACCGGCTATACTGAACGATGGGATATCTCTCAACCCTGATGCACCACCGGTCAACCCCTGGAGGCCGATAATGAGAGTGACCACTATCTCATTTAAGGCAAGTGTGGCCATGGCAAGATAATATTCTTTGAGAGCGAGAACGGGTCTGCCCATGCCCCAGGCTACACAGGCGCTGAGGAGCATCCCGCAGATCATGGCTGTTACAGGCGCTACACCGTAGCGGGCCGTCATGATACCCGACACATATGCCCCGATAGCAAAAAAGGC
>CAZXVZ010000033.1:921-20767 GCA_964644085.1 uncultured Syntrophus sp.
CGCATTTGTACGACGACATACCGCCCAGGGTTGGGGGATAGAGTGCGATGAAAAGTACAACAGGGATCCACCAGAATTTCAAAAGTTGTTTCATACGTCACGGCTCCACGTTGTACCGAAAAGCCCGTTGGGCCTGAATATCAGCACCAGAATCAGGATGGTGAAAACGATCGGGTCGGAAAATTGAGATGAGATAAGACCGATCGTGTAAGACTCGATGAGGCCGAGGAGGTATCCTGCAACAACAGCCCCCACTATACTTGCAAGCCCTCCTATGGACATGGCGATGAATCCCTTTACCATGGGCATCACACCGCTTCCGTATTGCATGAAGAGAAGAGGAGCGACAGCCATGCCTGCGAGTGCTCCAATAGCTCCGCCCCACGCCCAGGAGAGGATAGAAGCCCTCTGCGTGCTGATTCCCATGAGGCTTGCGCCAAGACGGTTTTCGGAACATGCCCTCATTGCCACACCGAGAGTCGTTTTTTCAAAGAAAAACCAGATAAGCAAGAGGACAACAACGGTAATGCCGATAACCCAGATAACCTGCGGGAGCAACGTCGCCCCGAATATTTGAATAGGATTGGCGGTTGTGTAGGGCCTTAGAATATGAGATTCCTTACCCCATATTACGAGAGCAAGGCCTCTCATTGTGAGAGATATGGCAACCGTCATGACAATCAGCGTGCCAACCCCGGAATCCTGAATCGGTCTTATCAGCACGCGCTCAACCAGAGCACCTACAATTGTTGCGGTCAGTACTGCCAGTAAAAAAGCGAGAGGCATAGGAAGGCCTTTTGCCACCAGACTCGTCATTGTCAGTGCGCCGATAACGAAAAACTCACCCTGAGCAAAACAGATCAACTGTGAGACCTTGTAAACGATGACAAGGCTCACTGCCATCAGGGCATAAATACTCCCCGAAGTGAGACCGCTGAACAGGAACTGGACAAGATACGAGTATTCTCCCATCTACAAACCTCTCGTCAACTCATTCTTCACATTTGGCCGATCAGGGTACATCTCATACAACAGCATTTCCTGATGCGCATTCATTTAACCGGTACCAGTGATTCTGAGAATTCAGGAGAGGTTGCCGGAAACTGCTGTGAGCAGAACTACACGTCACTTGCGGCAACCTTCCCTATCAACATATTCACTATCCGATATGCAAACGATCTGCACGGCAGGTTATTCCGCTAGTCCTACCCATTTGCCGCTTTTGATCGTAAAGAGAGCCATATCTTCCATGCGATTGCCCTGATGGTCCTTGGGAGACATATTGTACATGCCGTTACAACCGGGGAAATTCTTTATGTTCTCAATTGCATCGCGGAGTTTTACCGGATCATCGGATTTGGAAATACGTAATCCCTCGGCAATCAGGGCGACAGCGTCAGCCTGCTGACCGGCGTAGTATACAGCCGGCTCTCCGTACTTTTTCTGAAATTCTGCTGCGAATTCCATAATTGTCTTTTTACTCGGGTCATTTGCCGCGATGGATTCCGGGTGAACAATCTTGCCTGCCGGTACGATGACATAGGCCGGAGTCTGGCCTACCAGTTTCAGAAAACCGGGGCTCGCATTGCCATGCGATACGACGAGAGGAATATTGCCCATACCCATCTGGGCCATGTTCCGGGCAACGAGGGCGGCAGGTTCTCCCGTGCAGAAAGAAAAAACTGCCTGCGGATTAAGGGTCCGAAGTTTCGCAAGCTGAGCAGTAACGTCAGGCGCCTTAATATCGAACTTTTCTTCGCCGAGGATGGTGATTTTTAAACCGGGGGCATAATCCCGAATGGTGGTCGAGCCGATCTCGCCGAGGGGGCCGATGGGCATGAGAAGAGCAATCTTGTTTATGCCCTTCTTCGCGAAGTACGCAAGCGGACGCTTCATGGCATAATCTGTCTTATGAGCGTTATTAAAAGTAAAAGTCTCCTTTTGGGAAAGTTCATATCCGGACTGAATGATTGCAGGGATTTTCTCTTTATTTGCCACAGATGAGACCGCACCGGAGACCGTGGCGGTTCCTGTTCCCATGAGGGCTATAACGCCGTCGGAAGCAATAAGCCTTTGGGCTACCCTTGTGCCGACTTCAGGGCTTGACTGGTCATCGTACATAACTAATTGTAATGGCCGGCCATTAACACCTCCAGCCTTATTGATCATCTCAACCTTGAGCTCTGCTCCTTTCTTCATGTAATCTCCGAGCCAGGAAAGGGCACCGGTCAGAGGATTGACAAATCCGATCTTATACGGCTTTGCTGCCTGGGCGAATGCCCCACTACTCACAAGAAAAACGGACACCACTACCAATACTGCGATTACGCTGAGTCTCTTCATTACTTGTACCCCCTTGTCCTTTAGAATATTTTTCTTGAGATTTGCAAGAAATGTACCTTGGCGAAGAGTATGAAGCCTTTGCGTGCAGACTGTCGAGAAAGAATATCCTGTCTGAATGCGTCATTGCTCATGGTGTATAAAAGTTTAGAAAATTTTCTTAATAGGGTAAAACTTAATTCACAAGCAGGGCCAACAGATGAGAATAACGTGCTAAACAGTCACAAATGACTATTATAAAATGATTATTATTCAACAAATGAGTCATAAAACGAATAAAGTTAAGGAATAATTGATATGGTCAAAAGTGACCGTCAGATTTGATTATCCGAAGGCGCCTTGTCAGCGTGGAAAGACTGATGCCAAGCTTTTGTGATGCCTCTTCGAGGGTTGCCGTCTGTGCGAGGACTTTTTTAATCACAATCCGCTCATATTTTCCGACTTCCTCTTTCAATGGTTTTATCTCCGCCAGAGTATCATGTTCGCTCTCCACGAAACCGACGGAAAGGGTATATTTTTTCGGCAAATGTTCCGGTTTGATGAACTGTTCGTTTGTAACGACCAAAAGATGTTCCAACAGATTTGCCAGTTCACGCACATTACCCGGCCATCTGTATGAACAGAGGATATCCACGACTTCCTTGCTGAGTTTTGTTTCCAATCCGTATTTTCTGTTGTATTTGTCGAGGTAGTGGATAATAAGAAAGGGTATATCTCCTCTTCTCAGCCGAAGAGGCGGGATGAACAAGGGGACTACACTGAGACGGTAGTAGAGGTCCTCGCGGAATTTTCCGTTCTTAACCATCTTTTCCAAATCCCTGTTGGTGGCGGCGATGATTCTCACATCTACTTTCTTCGATTTGACGCCGCCGACCCTGGCTATTTCCTGGTCCTGGATAACAGCCAGGAGCTTGACCTGAAGCCGCAAAGGAAGATCGCCGATCTCATCAAGAAAGAGGGTGCCTTTATCGGCAATTTCAAAGTAACCCGCTTTACCTTCTTTGCTGGCGCCGGTAAATGCCCCTGGTTCATAACCGAACAATTCGGACTCCAGCAGTTCCCCGGGAATGGCCCCGCAATTTATTTTTATAAATGTTCCCATCTCTTCCCTGGGGCTTGCTTCATGCATTATTCTTGCGATAAGGTCTTTCCCGACTCCTGATTCGCCGAGCAGAAGCACTGTTGTATCAACACGGGCAATCCGGAAGGCCGTCTCCATGATCTGTTTCATCTCTTTGCTGTGAGCAATGAACTGGGAACGCATACTCCGCAACTTTTTCACTTCACTCAATTCGACAAGGTATTTGGATATTAGTTTCTGGGATTGGGCGCATTCCTCCTTGAGCCGGTTTAATTCTGTTATGTCCCGAAGATTACAGTAAATCCTGTCTATCTTGCCGTTCTCATTAAATACGGGCACACCCGTACTTAGGACCTCTTTACCACTCCGCATTTTAATGACGACTGTCTGTGGTTTCCCTGTCTTAATAACATGGAGTGATGCCCCCGTATCGGACATGCCCTCTTTTACGAGATCACTAATCTTCCTGCCGACGATTTCCGAATTGCTTGTTTCCATAACACGTTCGAATGCCGGATTTGCGAAGAGCATCCTGCTCTCGCTATCAACGATGCAGAGAGCGTCATGGGTGTTTTCTATCATGCCCATGAGATCGCGGTTTCGCTCTTCGAGGTCGTCTATCTTCCTTGCCATTTGGGCGATCTCACTGTTTTGCCCGGAATTTCCGGATGTTTTTTTCACGACTCTCCCATAATCGGCATGTATTTTCTCATTCCGTGTAAAGATCTTTTCATCATTGGTCTTAGTGTAATCCTTTCGAAAATATTCTGCAAATATCATACCCCGATTAGACGTAAATGAAGCATAAAGTTGGTATGATATATGACCACTTTTCCGTCGTACCGAAAACAACATACCGTATTAACTTTTTGTGAGGATTTTCTCTTGACATTTAAAACCATGCTATATTACCTTTTAGCATTATTGATTATTTTCATAATCATTTTCGATATATGTATACTTTTATACAAATATTGTGTAATATTTATTCAGCGGTGTAGGATATTGTTTGTTACCACACATACATAGGCAAATCTTAATATATTAGGAGCTAAATTATGAATGTCGCGACAAATTTAGAATCTGCTGCCCTCTATTTTCCGAAACGTCCTGCCATGAGCACCGATGATCGGGAAATCAGTTATGCTGAGATGAACGAAGGAGCTAACCGTGTTGCCACGGCTCTTCTCAAGATGGGAGTAAAAGCCGGTGACCATGTGGGGCTTTGCGCTCCAAATTCGCCGGACTGGCTCATTTTTTACTTTGGTGTACTGAAAGCCGGCGCAGTGGCGGTCACCCTCGGCAGTACCCTTTCCCCGGATGAATTGCGCTTGCTCCTCGACCATGCGAAGCCAAGTGTGTTTTTTACGTTCGATGACCGCTTGAAAGACATTGAAAACCTGAGAGGCAAGAAAGGGATTGAAAAGGTTATAAGCCCTCATGGTGATATTACATTTAAAGACCTCGTGAATTCCGGCGCGTCAAGTTTCGAAGCCGTTTACCGGGACCGATCTGACGTGGCAGCTATTCTTTACACGGGAGGCACAACGGGTACACCGAAAGGCGTTATGACCACGCACATAAATATTAATACATCAGCCCACAACGTCGCCTTCAGTGAGCACTCTACGGAGCAGGACAGGGCGATTTGTTATCTTCCTTTTAATCACGTTTTCGGACAGATGCACATAATGAACGCGACGATTTTAAGCGCAGGCTGTCTCGAAATTCTGCCTGCCTTTGATCTTGACAAGGTTTTGAGCTTAGCTGAAGCCGGTCGCATCACAAAACTTTTCAGCGTTCCTACCGCTTTTGTACGCATGCTCACGGTGAAGGACCTAAAAGAAAGGCTGGGCAAAGTCCGTTATTGTTTTTCCGCGGCAGCGTCACTTGCGGGAGAGGTCGTCCGCCAATGGAAAGAACAGACAGGCCTCACCATCTTTGAAGGATATGGCATGACAGAGTCCGCTTCAGCTGTCACCTATAACCACTATTATAAACATGTTGTCGGGTCCATAGGAACGTCGGTTCCCGGAGTGGAGGTTCAAATCAGGGATATATCCACAGGAGAAAGAGTGCCTGCAGGTGCCGAAGGTGAAATCTGTATTCGGGGAAATAATATTATGAAAGGCTATCTGAATAATCCGAAAGCCACAAAGGAAACCTTCTGGTTCCTGGAAAAAGGAAAAAAGAGACACGAGGACGGATGGTTTAGATCGGGCGATATCGGTTATATAGACAATGAAGGCTATGTCTTTATCGTTGACAGATTGAAAGATATGATTATCACCGGTGGTGAGAATGTCTATCCCCGTGAAGTTGAAGAAGTCCTTTTTACTGTGCCTGAAATCGAGGAATGTGCTGTTATCGGTCTTCCCGATAAGGAATGGGGAGAAAAAGTGGCCGCCTTTATCATACCAAAGGCAGGGAAGACTGTTGTTGCAGATGAACTGAAGGCTTACATGAAAACGAAATTAGCGCCTTTTAAAGTACCCAAGCTGTTTGAAATTACCAGTACGCTGCCAAAAAGCGCGGCAGGTAAAATTCTGAAGAGGGAAATAAAAAGAGAGTATCTCGAAAAAAAGAAATAGCAGCTTAAAGGCAGGTCAACAAGCTATGTTGTTACGATCTTGTTACAAATTAATTCAGGTTTCACAGCGGCATATACCGCACATTTTATAACAGGAGGAAGCACTATGAGAAGGAGTTTTGGAGTAATCGGCATTGTTTTGTTTGTTGCATTTGTGTTTTGCGTGATATCAGTAGCTCCCGCGCAGGCCCAGCTAAAGCTCAGGCTTTCCACCATGTGGCCACCAACACACCCGCATTCAAAATTGTTTGATCAGTGGGGCAAGGATGTTGAGAAGGCGACACAGGGAAGAGTGACGGTAACGTTGTTCGCGGCAAGCACGCTTTCACCTCCAATGCAGGTCTATGATAACACGGTAAAAGGGATAGTGGACGTGGGTACAAACTTATTGGCGTATTCACCGGGCAGGCTCCCGCTTTCCGAAGTATTGCAGCAGCCGCTTGGATATAAGAATGGTTTGCAGGCAAGCAAGTGTGCCAATGCCTATTACAAGAAATTCCAACCGAAAGAATTCAGCGATGTTAAGGTGATGTTCCTCCACGCGGCCGCACCGGGCTTCATTTTTACGAAGAAACCTATCAAAACACTCGACGAGGTTAAAGGTATGAGGATTAGGGCAAACGCTGAAAACGCCGATATCGTGAAAATGCTTGGCGCTGCCCCTGTAACCATGCCTGTTACTGAAGCGTACGACAGCCTTTCAAGGGGCGTTGTTGACGGAACCCTGTTTCCTATTGAAGCTTTGCAGGGATTCAAAATTGGGGAAGTCGTCAAGACGGTCATCGAGAATTACGGCGTGTCCTACGCGACATCCATGTATTGCATCATGAACAAGGACAAATGGAACCAGATATCCCCAGCCGACCAGAAAGAAATAGAGAAAATCAATGATACATATTCCGAAAAATTCGGCAACCAGTGGGTTACTTTGGATAAAGCAGCGGAAGAATTTGCAAAGTCGAAAGGCGTGACCTTCATAGCTGTTCCCGCCGCGGAAAGCGCTGCGACCCTCGCGAAGATGAAGCCGATCCTGGATGACTATGTGAAGATGACGAAATCAAAAGGACTTCCCGGTGATGAAGCACTGAAATTTGTCCAGGATTGTTTGAAGAGTAATCCGTAATATTTCTTGTAAAAAAAGAGGGCTGCGTAACACAGCCCTCTTTGCATCTTGATGATCATAATAGGGAAAATACAGACAACCCGGGTTTGAATTAAGTTTTTTGTTTTCTTTGTCAAATTTGGAGGTACATGATGAAACGATTTGGGGCAGCCGTTGCCGGTATCGATAGATTGTTGTACGTCATTGCCGGTGTTGTATTGGCGTGCATGATTCTATTGACCTTATGTGATGTAATATTAAGAAATTTTGGCCACCCGATTACCGGGTCTATGGAGATCATTCAATATGGAGGGTGCATTGTATTCGGGTTTGCAATTCCTTACGGAACGCTGCTCGGGTGCCAGGTGCTTGTTGATTTAATAACAGAAAAAATGTCTCCGGAAAAAAAGCGAGTTGTGGAAGTAATTACCAGATGTGTCGGGATTTTGTTATTTTTGTTTGTTGCCTATAATTTTTATGTATATGGAATTGACGTACAGAAAACGGGTGAACGCACCGCCAGCTTCGCGATACCTTACTACCCATTTGCTTTTGCCCTTTCATTTGCTTTTCTCTTGCAGAGTCTCACAATTTGTTGGGATCTGATAACGAAATTGAAAGGAGCGGACAATGAGTGACGCGGCTGTAGGAACATATGGAATAATACTCCTGCTATTCCTTTTCCTGACGGGACTTGAAATGGCATACTGCATGATATTGGTCGGTTTTCTTGGTTTTACGTTCCTGATGACATTTAATGCGGCTTCCAACCTTGTCATTAAGGATTTTTTTGATAATTTCACCACATACAGTTACACGGTGATTCCTCTCTTCATGGTTATGGGAGAGTTTGCCTCAAATTCAAATATCGCGAAAAGACTATATCTTGGTGCCCATAAATGGTTTGGCCACATACCGGGAGGGCTGGCGATGACGACAGTGGTGGGGGCAACAGCCTTCAAGGCCATGTGCGGATCCAGCCTTGCTACAGTGGGGACATTTTCAAATCTTGCCATGCCTGAGATGGACCGCTACGGATACAAGAAGGAACTATCCTCCGGGACAATCGCATCAGTCAGCACTCTGGGGATGATTCTTCCCCCCTGTACAGTACTTATTATCTACGGGCTTCAGGTTGAGCAATCTATAGGTAAGCTTTTCCTCGCGGGCATTATGCCGTCGCTCATGATAGCGATACTCTTTATGGCCGTTATCGCCGGCTGGGTAATGGCAAGGCCTGAGATAGCCCCCAGAGCGCCAAAGGCAACATGGAAAGAAAGATTCCTTGTAATTCCCGACGCGCTGATTGTGGGCATTATTTTCGCTATTGTCATCGGGGGAATGATTACGGGTTTCTTTAGTCCCACAGAGTCAGGCACAATTGGGACCGTGGCGATATTTGTTCTCGCCCTTGTGAGGGGGGAAGTGAATAAGAGCATGATGATCAAGTCTTTTAAGGGGGCACTAAAAACTTCTATCATGACCCTCATGCTTATTGCCGGATCTGCTATTTTTGGCCATTTCCTCGCGATAACAGAAATCCCGATGGATGCTGCCAAGTGGGCCGGGAGTCTTCCCATACCGGGTTTTCTTGTTATGTTGTTGATCGTTGCTGTCTACCTCATAGGTGGTTCCATCATGGATGATCTGGCATTCATGGTTCTTGCCACGCCGATATTTTTCCCCACGGCCCTCGAACTCGGTTATGACCCAATATGGTTCGGGATCCTTATTTGCGTGACACTTATGATTGGAGGCCTTATCCCACCCGTGGCAATCTATGTCTTCATATTGGGTAATATAACGGGATTGCCGTTTAAAACGATTTATAAAGGAGTTTTTCCTTTTCTCGCTGCCCTTGTCGTTGCCCTGGCAATTCTTTTTATTTTTCCCCAGGTCGCGCTCTGGCTGCCAACTCTAATGATGGGCCAGTGATAATCGGCGGAAAGGTTTTATCAAGATCGAGACTAAATATACAGAGCGGGCCTGCTGAAGTTTTTAGCAGGCCCGCTTATGCGCGTATGTGAATATATGGATTTAGCTGATAATAAATTACCACACAATGAAGCGATTGTTTATCATGCTAATCGTCATTGGGCGTTGCTACTGGGCCCCATATTGATAATTTTCATAGGCGGACTGGCTATTAAACCCCAAGGGTATCATGGAATGGCGCTTGTCGCTTTTGGTCTTCTCTGGGGTATATTTTCTTATATAAGTCTAACCAAGTCAGAAATAGTGTTGACTCAAAACAAAGTGCTCATGAATGTCGGGTTTCCTCTAAAGAGATCTTATGATATCGCGCTGAATGAAATCACGTTTGTTGATTTTTATCAACCCTCACTGGGTTCAATGTTAAACTTCGGAAAGATTATTATTCTCTATACCAATAGAAAAAAATGCGTTATCAGGTTCGTTTCCAGTCCGGCTGAGTTTGTAAAAGAAATACAGCAGCAAATAGTGGCTCTCGGACAAACTTCGACGAAAAAGTAGCAGCATTCAGCGAACCGGTTTTTACGTCGCCATTCTCTGATTGCTTTATTTGATTTTGCGCTGTTTTTGGTGTAGATTTAGGCAAAATCAAGGGATAGCAATGGTTGCGGTTATTGTTTCCGGTCGACAAATCCCGATGTAAGGAAGCAGCTATTAAACTTAACGATATTTACAATAATGAGAGGGAGAGCCTTATTCGTCTCATCGGCAATGACCCTGTTGAATTTGTTCACCGATATGAAAAAAAAGAGGACATCGAGATTGTCGGTTTTCTGGCCGCTCAATTTGCCTACGGCAAAATCGAGATATTTAAAAGATTTCTTGAAAACATTTTTTCCACCATGGAGAACAACCCCTGCAAGTTTATCGAAAAGGGAAATTTTAAACGTGTGAAAGGTTGCTATTACCGGTTCCAGAAAGATGGGGATATTGTTCTTTTATTCCAATCATTGCGAAAGATTCGTAGGGACTTTGGAGGTATCGGTAATATGCTCACCGCATATTACCGGGCAGATATCCGCGATGCACTCTGGAGTGTCCGCCGGTATCTTTTCCCTAACAATGAAGCTTTAACATTTTTTTTTCCAAAACCGTCAACCACAAATCCACTCAAAAGGTGGAATCTCTATCTGAGATGGATGGTGCGAAAAGATATGATCGATAAGGGCCTTTGGAAATTTATTGATAAAAAGGACCTTATTGTGCCCCTGGATACGCACATTTTCAAAATTGGCAAATGTCTTGGCTGGACAAAACGTGCCTCCCAGTCGTACGGCGCAGCCCTCGAAATAACTAAAGCGCTGAAAACATTCTCGCCTGACGATCCTCTCAAATACGATTTTTTTCTCTGTCATAAAATCGGTATCGGTTCCCGATGCACAGGAAAAAAAACTCTGCGATGCAAAGGAACATGTCCCGTTTATGAAATTTAGAATCAATAGCCTTGGGTGCCCGAAAAACCTTGTTGAATCAGAATATCTTGCGGGTATTCTTGAAAAGAGAGGACATACACTGTCGGAAAAAGGATGTGAAACTGTTATTGTTAATACCTGCGCATTTATCAGTGATGCCATCCGGGAATCGATAGAAACGATTCTTCAGGAAGCCGTCGCGAAAGACATGAAAGTAATTGTCACTGGATGTCTCGTGGAGCGTTACAAAGAAGAACTGTTAAAACTACTCCCTGAAGTAGGACTTTTCCTGGGAAGAAAGGCATATCCTGAGGCAGGTGAATTGATTGATAAGAGCGGTTATTATAGGCCCGAAGGCGTATTTTGCGAGACATTCCCACGCAAACTCCTGACGCTGCCACCGCTGGCCTATCTGAAAATTCAGGAAGGATGCGACAACCGCTGCACGTATTGTACAATTCCTTCTATCAGGGGAGGGTTGACAAGCAGACCCGTGAAAGATGTCGAGAAAGAATTTCATTTCCTCCTTGAGCACGGTTTTAAGGAAATAAATGTCATAGGGCAGGATATTACCGCTTATGGAAAAGGCTCAGATACAAGCTTAAATATTTTGATGCAAACCCTGCTGCGAAAACAAGGTGATTACTATATACGCCTCATGTACATGCACCCCGCGGGATTTAACGATGATCTTCTGGCGCTTGTTCGTGAAGAAAAGAAAATAATCCCCTATCTTGACGTGCCTATCCAGCACTGCGAAGACAGGATATTGAACGCTATGGGGAGAAGGCATTCAAAGGCTTATCTGGAACGCCTTTTCGATAACGTGAGGAATGCCCTGCCCGATGTAACTCTGCGGACATCACTGATCACAGGTTTTCCCGGAGAAACAGAAGAGGAATTTGAAGCCCTCTGCGCTTTTATACAGAAATGGGAATTTGATATGCTCGGTGTTTTTATGTATTCCCGGGAAGAGGGGACACCGGCGTACCGCATGAAGCCGCAGGTAAAAAAGTCGGTAAAACAGAAACGATACAACACGCTTATGGAGATACAGAAAGGAATTTCAAAAAAGCGGTTCCAACGACTAATCGGGCGGAAAACAAAGGTCATTGTGGAAGGAAAAGACGAATTATCTATGACAGGGCGGATTCTCACACAGGCGCCCGATATAGATGGGATTGCCTTTATTAAAGGGGATTGTGCGGTTGGTGAAATCAGGGATGGGAAAATAGTGAAAACCCTCGATTATGATGTTATAGTAGAAGTGTGAAAGGCAGTGAATAGTCTGTAAATTGCTGAAAGGTAAAAAATGGAAAGCAGAAAGAATCTAAAAGACGTGCGCTAAATTCTTCTGTGGGAGAATGTGATGGAACCGATTAACGAATTACTTGCCGTGCGAAAAGAAAAAGAAGAGGGTCTGAGAAAGGCAGGTGTGGAGACATATCCGCAGGATAGAGGCCCTTACATCACGACAGATGATGTGGAAAAACAATTTGGTTCCGTGGCCCACGAAGAACTTGAAAAAGGCGAAGAACGCGTTTCTGTCGCGGGCAGGATTGTTGCTTTTCGTGATTTTGGAAAGAGCGCTTTTCTCCATATTCAGGACAGAAAGGGCAGGATCCAGGTTTATGCCCGGAAGGATATCCTCAAAGAACCTGGCTTTGACATCTTCAAGAAATTTTTCGATATTTCAGATATTATCGGTGTTTCAGGCCGGGTATTTAAGACAAAAACAGGCGAATTAACGGTGCTTGCCGATACCATAAAACTCCTTACGAAATCGCTTAGACCTCTGCCGGAAAAGTGGCATGGTCTGACCGACATTGAGGAGCGTTACCGGAAAAGATATCTCGACCTTATTGTCAATGAGAAAGTACGCCACGTTTTTGTAAAGCGGGCGAAGATCGTTGATTATATTCGCCGTTATTTCACACAGAGAGATTTCATAGAAGTCGAGACACCCATGATGCAGCCCTCCCCCGGCGGTGCTGTGGCGAAACCTTTTGTGACCCACCACAACACCCTCGATATGGACCTCTATCTCAGGATCGCGCCGGAACTTTATCTCAAGCGGCTTGTTGTAGGCGGCCTTGAGCGAGTTTTCGAGATCAACAGAAATTTCCGCAACGAAGGCATTTCGGTGCGGCATAATCCTGAATTTACCATGCTGGAATTCTACCAGGCATATGCTACGTTTGAAGATCTCATGGATCTCACGGAAGATATGGTTTCCTCACTCGTTCAGGAACTCTTCGGTGCGACGAGGATCTTATTTAACGGACAGGAGATTGAATTTGCCCGGCCCTGGAAGAGAATGACAATGGAAGAAGCATTGAAAGAGGCTGAGCCTTTTGATCCCGCGCTGCTCAACGATACTGGAAAACTGGCAGGATACGCCAAACACCTCGGCGTAGAAGATACGGAGAAGCTTTCCAGGGGAAAGCTTATTGCCGCTGTCTTTGAGGAGCTCTGCGAGAGGAAGCTCATTCAACCCACATTTATTACACAGTATCCTGTTGAGGTCTCACCTCTCGCGAAACGAAACAAGGAAAATCCCGATGTGACCGAGCGCTTTGAGATGTATATATCGGGCATGGAGATTGCCAACGGCTTCAACGAACTCAATGATCCCGAAGACCAGAAGCAAAGATTCATGGAACAGGTCAAAGACAGGGAAGAGGGAGCGACGGTTGATGAAGATTATATTACGGCATTGGAATACGGCCTGCCGCCGACTGCAGGCGAGGGGATAGGGATTGACAGGCTGACGATGATACTGACGGACAGCCCGTCCATACGAGAAGTTATCCTCTTCCCCCTCCTCCGCCCGTAGCGGGGCAGATGCCAATCCGTATTCGTCCGTATAGCATCGCTTCCTTCGGGGTCGCGCAATGCTCAACGCAGCGTTGCTACACCTCCGCTTGGCAACCCCTTGTCATCGCGCTCTCTGAACAAATCCGAATCGGCATGAAATGTATGGTGCTTAAAACTATTTTCGACTATTGATTCTTCAAACTAATCTGGTCTGAAACAAGAATATTATTTGGAATTCCAACCCTCAATTTTTTGGTCTTTGTTGCTGTTTTTGACGATCGTGTATTCATCATCTAAAGGGCCATAATAACTGAAAAAGATGATCCCACATAAACGCCGTAATGTCTTATCTGCACTGGTCACATAATATTTATCGCTAATGCTTACCTGATAATCAGAAAAGAGTTTCAGTATGTTATTTCGAAAAGGTTTTCTAAATGGTGCACAGCACATCAAATAATCTGCTTTCTTTATTACTGCTTGTTTTATCATGGAAGTTTTCTTTTCATCGTTTTCATCACCGAAAATCCAACATTTTATATCTTCAGTAACGTCCGGCCAGGGAATGTAATGATACTCACGGAAATTGTCTTGCGCCCCGGCTATTATGGTAAGAAAATGCAATGTTATATCCTCATCATCAATGTGTAACTTAACTGAGGTTCCTGATTGTGTTCTATTTTGTTTTTGAAGAACTTGACTCCTTTCTAATGTAGCTATATGCTCTTTGAGTCTTTTCTTGATTTCAGAAAGATTGTTATCACTCAATTTTGACCACAGTTTTTGCACATTAGGTCTCATAGAATGGCCTAGATTATTTTGTATTCCACATAAGCGAATGCGATATTTTTTGTCATATAAGTTCACAACCTC
This sequence comes from uncultured Syntrophus sp., assembly GCA_964644085.1. Classification (GTDB taxonomy): domain Bacteria; phylum Desulfobacterota; class Syntrophorhabdia; order Syntrophorhabdales; family Syntrophorhabdaceae; genus PNOF01. The sequence goes on from CAZXVZ010000033.1 coordinate 15,129, forward strand.
CTTGACAACTGCATCAGTTCTTTGTTGTTGTGTTTGAATGGCCATTGCCGCACGATATTTCACTTCAAAGCTTACTTCATTGCTGCCCATTGCGACTACAAAATCGGGAGGTTTTGAATCTAATTTTCTTTCATAAGCTGTTACATTTAATCCAAATCGATTCGCGAGCAGATAAAAAGCACCTAACTCTACCATAAGAGCATTCCAATTTTGTTCAGGCTTTTCCGGTTTGCTGTAATCTATGATGCTCTTGATAAGGCTATCTGCATTCTTAATGCGTTCGTGTTTTTCTAAGAAATATTCAAGATAACGGACTTCGCCGTGTTTCTTAGCTATCGTTGCATAAATCCTATTACTCTTTGAAACGTTTATTTCGCTCAGCAATTTCTGTATTGCAGGAAATTCTTTGAGGATTTTGGAATTATTTTGTTTCCTAGGCATCTTTGTGAAATTATAAACTATATATTAAGCGGAATTACTACACTATACAGATACTATTAAACAGAGCTTTTCTTGCATGGATGCACCGCATATGGTAAGACATTGCACGCATGAATTATGAGACATCTATAGGCCTCAGGTATCTTAAGTCCAAACGGAAAGAAGTCTTTATATCCTTCACGACGTGGATTGCCGTTGTTGGAATAGCCATCGGTGTCATGGCCCTCATTATTGTCATTGCCGTCATGACAGGTTTTCAGAATGAAATACGCGACCGTATCCTTGGGATCAATCCGCACATCATCCTCAGCGGGAGCGGTGAGATACAAGAACCGCAAAAACTCGTCGAACAGATAAAAGGCATAAGGGGGATTTCTCATGTCTACCCCTTTAATACATTTCAGGCAATGGCGCAGAGCAGGGACCGTCTTGCCGGCGTCATTGTGAAAGGACTCAACGCTGATGATATGAAGTTTTTGGGGGGAATGGTAAAGGAAGGCGGAATTGACGCGTTGAAAGCGAAAGGAAGTGTTCTTATCGGGAAGGATTTGGCTAAACAACTCGGACTTTTTGTGGGAGACCCTATGACTCTCATAGTTCCCCTGGGCGGATATTCGCCAATGGGAGCAATGCCCGAGACAACAATGGCCCGCGTGGGAGGCGTCTTTGAAACGGGCATGTACGATATCGACAGCACACTCATGATAATGTCGCTTACTGACGTTGAAAGCATTATGGGTGTGGGCGCCCTGGGGCTCGAAATAAAACTGAATGATGTCTACAAGGCGGATGAAGTCAGAAAAGAAATTCTGCAGAAGATCGGTCCACAGTATTTTGCCCGGACATGGATAGAGATGAACAAAAATCTCTTCTCCGCTCTGAAGTTGGAAAAGCTTCTCATGTATATTATTCTTGTGCTTATTATCCTTGTGGCCAGCTTCAACATTATCAGTTCCCTTATCATGACAGTAATGGAGAAGAAGAAGGATATTGCCATCCTCAAATCCATCGGTGCTAAAAAAAGAAGTATCATGAAAATCTTTATGATAGAGGGTATTACCATAGGCATCGTAGGCGCTATTGTGGGGTCTCTCGGCGGATATTTAGGATGCCTGCTCATTAAATATACGAGCCTCTTCGACCTGTCACCCGAAGTTTATAACATTACAAAACTCCCGGCGGAGATAAGCGCTGTTGATATCTTCGTTATTGCCCTTATTACGGCCGTAATCTGCGTTCTTGCTACCATATACCCATCGTATAAAGCCGCCAAGATCGATCCTGTGGAGACACTGCGCTATGAGTGAAACCATTTTGAAAGTAACAGGGTTGAAAAAGATATTTCAAAAAGACGGCCAGGAAGTCCATGTCCTCAAAGGTATCGATTTTACCGCTGACAAAGGTGATTTTATCACCATCATGGGGCCTTCAGGAGCGGGTAAGAGCACGTTTCTCCACATCCTGGGCGCCCTCGATAAACCGACTGCAGGAGACGTGTTTTTCAGGGACAGAAACATACGCTTATACACGGAAGATGAAGAAAGCCTTTTCAGGAACGAGAAGATCGGATTTATCTTCCAGTTCTATCATCTCCTCCAGGATTTTAATGTCATTGAAAATATCATGATGCCTCTTCTAATAAAAGGGGTGAAGCAGGACGAAGCAATTAAAAAGGCTGAATCATTCCTTGCCATCGTGGGGCTGGAACACAGAGGGAACCATAAACCCGGTGAATTGTCGGGTGGCGAGCAGCAACGTGTCGCCATTGCACGTGCCCTTGTCAACGAACCTGAAGTGATACTTGCCGACGAGCCTACGGGTAATCTTGACCGCAAGACCGGTCAAGAAGTATTTGAATATATCCTTTCCGTCAACAAAAAACTGTCCTCCACCCTCATACTTGTGACCCATGATCCCACTGTAGGTGCTTTTGGTGAAAAGCAATATACTATGGTCGATGGAGAATTGTTCCCTGCAGAAAATCATTAAATAGGTAGGGTAATAACCCAGATTTCCCATGAGAGTGAGCATCTGTGTTGGGATATCCACGCAAACACGCTCATTACGTTCCAGCGGCTCCGTTCGCTCGTGTTCGGCTTCGGAACTTTTGCTTGACGCAAAAGACCAAGCTTCCTTAGCCTCACAACGGTTTGCTTAGGACAACCCAACACTATGCTCTCATTATATATCTGCGATAAACCATAAATTCCTCATAATTGACTGGTAAGTATTATTACTCTAAAATGATACCAGGTTGCATTCAAAAATAGAGCGAGGCGACGACGAGGAGCCGACGCAGGCGTAGTTTGACGGTACGTCGAGGAGTGCGACGAGGAAGACAACAAAGCTATATGAATGAGGGCAGCCTGGTATAATGATATTACTCATCAATCCCCCTATAACCAAACCCTGTGAACCGCCGTCGGGGCTCGCGCAACTTGCAGGGGCGCTTTGTGCCAATGATATTCAATACCGGTTTCTTGACGCGAATCTTGAAGGCCTTTTGTACCTGTTGAAAAAACCTGTCGAGGCGCGTGATACGTGGACAAAGCGAACAATCAAACATCGTGACTCTAACCTTGAATCATTGAGAAACCCTGATTGTTACGGAAAGTTTGACAGATACAAAAAGACCGTCCTTGAGGTAAACCGCCTGCTTAACAGGGCGGCAGGTGACAATGTCCGTGTTTCCCTGGAAGATTATGAACACAGCGTTCTCTCCCCTGTTAAAACAGAGGATCTTCTCCATGCCGCTCAGCATCCTGAAGAAAATCTTTTCTATCCTTATTTCTCTGACAGGTTTCATGAGATCATCAAAGAGAAACGACCACGCTTTATCGGTTTTTCGCTCAGTTATCTCAGCCAGGCTCTCTGCACGCTTGCCATGATAGGTTTTGTTAAATCGCGTTTTTCTGATATACGGATTGTGCTCGGCGGGAGCCTTCTCACGTCATGGATGAAAAGCTCTCTCTGGAAAAATCCCTTCGATAGTCTCGTCGATCATCTTGTATGCGGCCCCGGAGAGTTACCTCTTCTTTCCCTTGTTAATAAAGACATTACACAAGCTGCTTCGCACTATAAACCAACCTTCAATTTTGAAAACATTGATAACTACCTTGCTCCTGGATTGATCATGCCTTACAGTACCTCAACAGGCTGCTACTGGGGAAAGTGCGCATTCTGTCCGGAGAGAGCTGAAGGGAATAAGTATATTTCACGTCCACCACAAACAGTTGCCTTAGAGCTGCGAGAACTTGTGGAAGAAGTAAAGCCAGCGCTCATCCATCTGACCGACAATGCCATAAGCCCTGCCGTCCTGAAAGCTCTTGCGGAAAATCCTCCACACGCTCCCTGGTATGGTTTTGTCCGCGTTACGAATCATCTTGCCGATCCCGATTTCTGTGATGCCCTGAAGCGCTCAGGTTGTGTCATGCTCAAGCTTGGTGTTGAATCCGGAGACCAGAAAATCCTCGATGCCATGAATAAAGAGAATGATATTTCTCTTACCTCACAGGTTCTGAAATCACTCTCATGTGCAGGTATTGCCACATATGTTTATCTTCTCTTCGGTACTCCATGCGAATCTGAAAAAGAGGCGCGAACAACCCTTGACTTTGTTATGGAGCACAGCTCGTGTATCGATTTTCTAAATCTTGCCATCTTCAATCTGCCCCTTATGAGCCCTGATTCAGAAGGGCTTAAGCGATCAAACTTCTACGAAGGGGATCTTTCATTATATTCTGATTTTACTCATCCGAAAGGGTGGGACAGGGTAAAGATAAGGCGGTTTCTTGATAATGAATTTAAGAAAAATTTCGCGATCAGGCCGATCCTGCAGAGACAGCCACCTCTTTTCACATCCAATCACGCGCCTTTTTTTACGAAGCTTTTTATTGATTTTCAAACTGCCGGTGTAGCCAAATAAGTGGCAGTTGTTTATAATGTTGTAAAGATAATTGTAGATGAAATGTATGGAATTATATTACCCGCTTGGTCTGATGCTCCGTGGAGAGAAAAGCGTCTCTTCGATCCATTCCGGCAAAAGTTCCCCCCATCCCCCACCGCTTCGCTACGGGGGCTCTCTACTTTGCCGGGGATCTCGGAGGCTTTTCTTAGCACCACTACGCAATGACCTCGCAGGTAAAAATATTCCATATAATGGGAATTTAAATATTGTGTTGTCGGAACGATATATTTCAGGAGTATCCCGAATGAGAGTTAATGATATATCTGAAAAGATTCTGAAAAAGGCAATAGGCCATATTATATCAATGCGGGAGGAAAACGGTGCGTGGTCGCGGCTCAAAGATGAATTTCCCTCTGAAACAGAACCAACAAGCTGGGCAGTGAAGGTCCTTGCTCTGGGTAAAATGGCGCCGGATAAGGTTGAAAAAGGGGTTCGATTTATTTTGCATGACCAGCGGCCGGACGGAAGCTGGAATAACAATGCAGCCCACACGGGTTTCGCCGTTATCGCGTTGTGTCAAACGGGTACGGGCGTTGAAGCGATTGAAAAAGCTATATCGTATTTGAGAAATGTCCAGCACAGAGAGGGTGGATTTCAGAGGACTGCCGGTGTTGGCGAACCTACAACCCTTCACACGGCAATTGTGCTCTTTGCTATGAAAGAGGCAGGACTCAGTGCCGATGATCCCATGGTAAAAAAGGCGCTCACGTGGCTTGCCGATTGTCAGAATGAGGATGGAGGTTACGGTGTAGCAAGAGACACCCCCTCTGTGGCTTTTGGAACCGCAAGAGCTGTGAAGGCTCTCCGTATACATGGGATACCTTTAATGGAGCGTTGCGTGAGTGACGGTATAAAGTGGCTCCTTGCGATGCAGAAGGAATCGGGAGGATTTGCCATGGCGGCTGACCTGCCGGAAGATCCTGAGATTACAGCCTATGCCTTGACAGCCATGAACGGGCTTGATGCTTATAAGGAACAGATCAAAAAGGCCGTCATGTGTCTGGAAAAAGTACAGGAAACGGATGGAAGTTACGTGAGCTACGCCCCGATTCAATTTAATGGTGTAGCGAAAAGAAATACCCAGACGGCATGTTTTGTGGCATGGGCCTTGTTGGAAATGCAGAAACAGTGAGAGTGCGGCTCAATCCTAAAAAAAACCACCATTTCTTAGTCATGTTTTTTATCTTATCCGCATTGTTCTTCTTAAGACACAATGAATTACGTGGCAGCA
>CAZXVZ010000034.1:0-20753 GCA_964644085.1 uncultured Syntrophus sp.
CCCACCCCCACCCTAACCTACACTCTTTCCCTACACGACGCTCTTCCGATCTTTTCTGGTATGGTTGATTTTTGGTCCGGACCCGAAGATTACCAACGCACTGCTTTCATTCGTGAGCGTACTCATCATCGCCTGTCCCTGCGCGCTGGGTCTCGCCACACCAACCGCCATAATGGTCGCCACAGGCGCCGGGGCAAAAAAAGGCATCCTTATCAAAAACGCTGAGGCTCTCGAACTGACAAACAAAAGCCGGTATGTGCTCTTCGACAAAACAGGTACCCTCACGGAAGGAAGTATTGCACTTTCCGACATAATACCGTTTAATGGTTACTCCGAAAAAGACCTTCTGGAAGTTGCCTTTAACCTTGAAAGACAATCTGAACATCCTTTCTCGGACGCGATCAGAAAAAAAGCGGGTGAATTGAATCTCACGTCTGTTCCCGTGGAAGATTTTCAGGCAATAGCAGGGAAAGGTATTAAAGGGAAAATGAACGGGTCATATTTTTTTGTCGGAAATATTGCTCTTTATGAAGATCAGGGTAACTCCCTCAAAGAAAACATAAAAAAAACATATCATGGGAAAGAACGCGGTGGAACCTCACCGGTCCTCGTATGGGGAAATAAAGGCATACTGGGCATCCTTGCTTTCAGCGACAGGGTTCGTGATGAATCCCGCGCGGTGGTCAATAATTTAAAAGAGCTGGGTGTTGAATCTGTCATGATTACGGGAGACAGCATGGAAGGAGCTGAAAGAATCAGCGAAACGGTCGGCATAGAACAATATTTCTACCGCGTGCTCCCTGATAAAAAGGCGGAAATTGCCGAAGATTTCAAGAGAAAGGGTGTCACCATCATGGTCGGCGACGGAATTAATGACGCGCCATCGCTTGCTACCGCTGATGTTGGTGTGGCCATGGGGAAAGGAACCGATATTGCCATCGAATCCGCCGATGTGGTTCTCATGAAGGGACAGCTATTAAAGCTCATAAGCTTCATCAAGCTTTCAAGAAAAACTCTCCGCGTTATAAAGCAAAACCTATTCTGGGCATTCATTTACAACATTTTAGGAATTCCCATAGCCTTCGGCGCCCTCTACCCCCTGTTTCACATACGCTTCGAACCCATATATGGAGCCATCGCCATGGTAATAAGTTCCATCAGCGTTGTGAGTAATTCATTGAGACTGAAACTCTTTAAGGAATAATCATGCCCATTCTCATTAGAATTGGTATCAGACTTTTAGTTCTAACCCGTCATATGCCAGGTCTATCTTGAGCGGATGATATTTGTGGTCGTTATAAATCTTGAGATAATTTTTGGCGTCTTCAAGGAGAACCCCCAATCGCTCATCATCATACGTGGGCTCACTATGGAACATGCAGACATGTTTTACATTGGCCTTCACGCTCAGTTCAACGGCAGCAATGAAACTCGAGTGTCCCCAGTCGTCTTTTGACTGCACCTGATCCCCCCAATCATACTGGGCGTCAAATATCAAGAGATTAGCATTCTTAAAAAACTCCAAAAAGGGATAGTCGTCGGCACGAGAACTTTGATCCCAGCTCGTTTTATGTTCCGCGTCCGATGAATACACAATCGATTTGCGTCCTTTTTCAAACCTGTAACCATAGGAGCCGCCGGGATGTGACTGTTTAATACCTTTCACGTGAAACCCGCCTATTTCGTATTCCTCATTCTCATTCAATACAAAAAACTGAATATCGCTCATCATGTTTCTCAAAGGCACCGGGAAATTGGGCGCATTCTGCTGACGCACAAAAGTGTCTTCAATGTCCTTGTGAAAACCGTATATTTTTATCTGGTTACCGGGGATATAAGCGGGAGTAAAAAACGGAAATCCCTGAATGTGATCCCAGTGAAGATGAGAAATGAATATATGAAAAACAGCGTTTTTATTCTTTCTCCTCTTCAACATCATTTTTTTTACGTGATGGTTCCCCAGATCCCTTAAACCTGTTCCGGCGTCACAGATCATATATTCCTTGCCGTCTCTAATTTCAACACAGGGTGTATTATTCCCGTAGCTTCCGCGGATGGAAAAAGACAGCTTTTCGTTCACAAAGCGCTCCATCTCTTCATCGTCTGCAAATTGATGGCCGTTCGCCTCTTTGATCGCCTTTGTTATCTTCCCTCGGACTGTTTCCGCCGTTATTGATCCAGGCAGCGAACCCCGTGTACCCCAGAAATAAACGTACATCATGTCTCCATTTACTGTATTAAACCATAATTATTGTAACTTGTTGTCTTGAAAATGCAAGCATATTTTTACTATTATGTGATGTCTATTACAAATAGATTTCTCCAGGCAACAATACGCAGGTGAACAACATCACACGATGAAAAGCGACAGCAACGCCCACGGTAAAGACTGATCATTCCAATTTCTTGAGGAGCAACAGGCTTGTCAGTATGACAAGGACACCGAGGACGGAAATGCCAAACCTGAAACTGATGAGGTCCCCGGAAAGACCAAGCAGGTAAGGAATCAGTCCTCCCCCGCAGATACTGCTGGCAATCATGGTCAGGCTTGTGGCCATACTTCTCATTTCCCTGCTGAATATTTTCGCGATCAAAACAAAGGTGAGAGGGAAAATACCGGTAACAAAAAGTGCCTGCAGAAAAAGTACGGCGCCGACAAACCTGATGGGTGTCACCCCTAACAGAATTGTGAGCATACCGGAAATAAACAACATGAAAAACAAAATTTTTCTCAGATTGATTCTGTCCGCAAGAAACCCGCATACAACAGCCACCCCAATACTGCCGAAACGCGATATCCCCAGCAAGGTGTTGGTATAGTCCATGCTCAGTGATAACTCCTTCGTGAAATAAAGAGGGGTTATGAAATAAATACCCATATTTGCGCCGGCACAAAAGATCACTGTTACACCTATTACCCAGAGAGATTTTCTTCTGAAAAGATCTATCAGGCTGGCCTTTGATGCCACGTGACTGATTTTTACCTCATCACTGACAAAGTAGAAGATAATTGCACTGACAAGAAAAACAGCGGCAAATATTCCGAAAATCCCTCTCCATTTGAAGAAATGAAGCAAAAAAAGAGCAATGAACGGGGTACAGAATATAGATATGGGAGCCGCCGTATCATGGATAGAGATAGATTTACCCCAGTCTTTTTCCATAAAATATTCTGTTATCAGCGATATGGCTGACGGCAGGTAAAGACCTGTGGCAAAACCAAAAACAAAAGTGAAGACATAAAATACCTGTAAATTTTTCACAAAGAAGATAGATATAAATATTGCTGAGGCCATGAGAAGTGAACAGAGAATCGTTTTTTTATAACCGAACCTGCTGGAGTAGAAGCCGGAAAGAAGCACTGCAATAGAATAACCCACGGATTGAAATATGAAGATGCTTGTTGCCCGTGCGTGGTTTATGGCGAATTCATCTTCAATAAGGGGGAGAATTGGGGAAAAAATGGCCCTTACTGTAAAATTAATGAACCAAAGATACCAGAAAAAAGAGAGGAAAAGAAATGCCTTCCCTTTTAGTTCATTATGATGTTTCACGTTTCAGCCTAACCCGATGTATCAGTAAAATCAAAAGCGCCTATACTATTAAAACATCCCGTTAGGATTTGCCGAGGTATCAGGGATCTGCTGGACCACATCCCAATGCTCATCAATTTTACCGTTTTCCAGCCTGAATATTTCGATGATGGCGCGTTGCAGAGTCGGTGTGCGCCGTGAATGGACATGCAGCACAACGTAATCTCCTTCAACAATAACCTTTTTAATTTCGCTTCGGGCATCTGGGAAATCCGTTTTCAGCTGATCAATGAAAGCACGGAGCCCCTCCGGGCCATCTGCCACGGAAGGATTGTGTTGTACATAATGATGCCCCATATATTCTCTGGCGGCCTCAAAATCTTTTTTATTAATAATAAGATCATAAAATTTCACAACGTTTTTCTTATTTGTTTCAAGCATCGATTCCATTTCCACTCCTTTCAGGCACAAGATTTTTTCAGCTCGCAAAAAATATTTGTTACTATACACTCACTTCCCTGTTTTAGCTATCCGTTTGTACACCTTCTTCCAACTCGCCGTTATGAGAAAACTCTCCTCCATATTATTGATCATGCTGAGAAATTTGTTCATCGGGGCCGCAAATGTGAAGACATCCGCAGGCACGTATGGCCGGGCAGAGACATCAAACATGCCGAGAACACCGCGGGGGCGTTTGAGATTTCCTTCGAGATAGGGAAATCCGACAATGCTCGCGCACCCTGAGCCGAATGGGGAAATGACACCGTTCTGCTCTGACTCATCATAATTTGAAAGAGTAAAGAGGCCGGAGATGACGTCCGGTGTTCCAAACACGACAACCACTTCCGGATTGTCTTTGTCATCAAGCTTGTCCCATCTTTTGAAAACGATATAAGGTTGAGGAGCCCTGAAAGGGGTCATAGATTTCAATGACGTCAGCACCAGTTCCGGCGTCTTTTTGTAGCGTTCTCCCTCGAGTTTCCCCGGAATGCCGCAAGACAGAAAATACTCAAAATCAGGCATTGGATCGACGGGAAATCCAAGCCACCTTTTTCCGCCGAAACAACCGACAGATTCAACATCGAATAAAAGTGATTTTCCTTTTCTCACCCGTGCCAGGTCGGCAATAATACACCGGTGATCTTTCGGAGGCTGGGCTTTCGGAGCCGCGGCATTATCATCAGTATAAAAAAAGACCACAGGGAGTTCAGCACCATTAAAATATTGTTTCCACAGTTTAACAAACGTTTCTTTTATTGTCTTATCCATAAAAACTCTCCTTTCTGTTTAAATAATTACAGACCATCTGCCAGCATCATTCAGACGCTGTCCTAATAATACCTCATTCCGCATGTTTTTTAAATGCTCATATAGTTAATGTCATCCGGAAACCTTTGTTTAAAAATAAATGAGCATGTTTCGCAATATTCACTTGACCTGTTGCACCCTGCCAACATAAAATAATTCGGTTTATTCAAAAGATCTCACACCTCGATGTTCCCACTCCGGCATATCGGGAAAGGAGTTATCAATGGCAAAAATCTATAACAATGTTTATTTTATCCCCGGACAGGATGATTTTATACCCGATTCGCACGTTTACGTGATAGGCAATCCGGAGTCGGGAGACCTCAGTCTTGTTGATGTCGGGCTGAAGGGAAAAGGAAATTACAAACTAGAGTCAATAAAAAAAATGGGCGTCGATCTGTCTTCCATTAAAAGAATCATCATGACCCACACACACCTTGACCATATCGGTTGTCTTGCCGAAATAAAAAAGGCCTTGCCGGAAGCCGAACTCTGGGTTCATAAAAATGAAGCCACACCCATGGAAAGTGGCGATGACAGGATAATTCACGGCATGGACGCCTTTAAAAGTATGTGCGAGATGCAGTATGGCATAAGACCCGGTGATCTTACATTTAAGGTAGACCGTAAACTGGAAGGAGCGGAGGTGCTTGAAATCGGCGGTATGATCTGGGAGGTAATGCATATTCCCGGTCATTCAACAGGCGGCATTGCCCTCTATGAACCTGCCCAAAAAATTCTTATTCCCGGCGATGTTGTTTACGCTGACTACGCGATCGGCCGTTTTGATCTTTTCAGTGCCAACGCGTCTGACTTAAGAGAATCCCTTAGCAGACTCGCGCAGCTGGACATTGATATCCTCCTGCCCGGCCACAATCAGATTGTGAAAGGAGTACCGGCAGGTTATATTAAGAAAACCGCTAAAATGTGGGAATCATATCTGGTGTAGTACATATTGTCAGGTAGAACACCTGATTTGCAAACTCAAAGTGCAAAACCCTTATAAAAGCCCGTAATCAAAAATGTCCATAATCTCCATTTTCTTTCGCTTCAGGCCTTTTACATGTTCCCTCAAATCAAGAACAATTACTGTAATATTATCTGTACTGCCCCGATCGAGTGCTGTTCTCGAAATTTCTTCAGACGCTTTTCCGGGGTCGATTACGGCACGGACCACTCCAATTACTTCATTGGCCTCAAGGACATCCCATACGCCATCACAGGCAAGTACTGCATAGTCATTTTCATTTCCCAAATATCCTTCAACTATCCGCGGCTCACCACTGACATATGGCTTGAGTCCTGTATCTCCCAGTGCCCGGCTCATGGCAAGGACACCTTCAACCCGCGGAACTCCCATAGAAATGACTCTGCCCCCCAGGCTTTCTATGCGTGCCTTTTCCTCCCGCAGATTTGGCTTGTGATCTTTTGTGAGCGTGAAAGACCCGCTCCCGGTGCCCATTATTATCCTCGTGTCACCCACGTTGGCAGCCAGGAATTTCTCTCCGATAATATACAGATCGGCTGCGGCCGTACCGCTACTAATGCCTCTTTCGATAAGAGTTGCATCAACATTCAAATATGCTTCCCGCAAAAGTTCGCTTTCGCTTCGCTGTTCCCAAAATAGTTTGCCGGATTCTTTTGCCCAGGCATGCATGAAATACGGGGTCAACATCCTGGACGCGGTCTCTGCAGCTCCTTTCCCTCCATGGCCGTCATATATCCCGGCCGCGAAAAATTCTCTGTCATCGTCCCGATACATGGAGTGCATGTCCTCCATGTAGCTCCGATATCCTATCTTCTCGGCAATACCGTAAGTGATATTCATCATGTATTATTGTAGCGCATTGTTGTTCAATACTGGTAATAAATATTTTGATTGAACGGCATATGTGCCTATTGGACTTTTAATAAAAACGATACAATGATTTTTAGAACAATTCAGACTTGCTGAATTAATAAGGAAAAAAGGATGTTCGAAAAACATTCCCTTTTTTGTGCAAAATGAATGCTTGAAAAAAGTGGAAATTAAGTTCTATAATAAAAGCCTCCATGAAATTTGAGGATGGATTAAAAAAACTAGAAGAAATTGTAAAAACCCTTGATGAAGGCAGGATTCCCCTTGATGAAGCGCTGACGCTCTTTAAAGAAGGTCTCGCGCTTACAAAAGAATTGTCCAGAAGGCTTGACGAAACAGAAAAAAAGGTTGAAATTCTTATCAAGAAAGAAAACGGCTTAATGGAAAAAAAGCCATTTATTGAGGAAGATGCGTAGTGTCACTGTCGACATATCTGCACGACAAGAAGATAATTATTGAAAATGCCCTCAAGGATATATGCACATCTTTTGTTTCGACTCCAGGGGTTCTCAGGGATGCCATGGAATATATGCTCTTCTCTAACGGCAAAAAAATCCGTCCTATCCTTGCTTTGACAACCTGTGAGTCAAAAGGAAGGAACACTGACGATTTACTGCCCTGTTTCTGCGTTCTTGAAATGATTCACACCTATTCGCTTATTCATGACGATTTGCCCAGCATCGATAACGACGATTTACGACGGGGAAAACCTACCTGCCATAAGATCTTTGGTGATGCTATCGCGCTCATGGCCGGTGACGCTCTCCTGACAGAGGCATTCAGAGTGCTTTCTGACGAACGCTTCACCGGCAATATAAACACAAAAATCCTTAAAAAGATCACTTTTGAGATTGCTCATGCCGCGGGAGCAGAAGGCATGGTGGGCGGACAGGTAATGGACATCCTCTATGACGGCAAAGAGGGATCCAAAAATATTCTCAATTACATACATTTACATAAAACCGGTGCACTTATGCGTTCCGCCGTCCGCGTGGGCGCTCTCGCCGGAGGCTCGAAAGCTCGGGAATTAAAGGCCTTTTCCAAATATGGTGAGTCAGTCGGCCTCGCCTTTCAGATAATGGACGATATCCTCGACGCGGAAGGTGATGAGGATGTCGTCGGAAAAAGACTGAAAAAGGACACGAATAAACAGACCTATATAAAGCATTACGGCATGCTGGCGACAAAATATAAACTTGAGCAGCTCATCGATGAAGCGATTAAATCGATCGCGTTTCTGGGAGACAACGGAAAAATTCTCAAAGAAATAGCTCAATTCATCGGCAACAGGGTTTCGTAATGTTTCTCGAAAAAATTAATTCACCGGATGATCTTAAGGCGCTTTCCCTGACTGACCTTCCCATTCTCGCCGATGAAATACGACCCTTTATCATTGACACTATTTCAAAAACCGGCGGGCATCTCGCCTCCAGCTTGGGCGCCGTTGAACTCACCATCGCCCTCCACTATGTTTTCAATACACCGAAAGACAAAATCATATGGGACGTGGGCCACCAGTGTTACGCACACAAAATTTTGACAGGCAGACGGGATAGATTTCACACGATTCGTCAGGACGAGGGCTTAAGCGGGTTTCCATCAAAGCGCGAAAGCCCCTATGATGTTTTTGACACGGGCCACGCGAGCAATTCCATTTCGGTCGCTGTCGGACTCGCGGAAAGTAAGAAAAGCTTCGATCGCAATCAAAAAATTATAGCGGTTATCGGTGACGGGTCATTGTCGGGAGGCATGGCTTTTGAAGCCCTCAATCAGGCAGGTCACCTTAAAAGCGATTTAATTGTTATTCTCAATGATAACGAGATGTCCATTTCAAAAAATATCGGCGCCATGTCATCCTATCTGAACCGCATTATGACCGGCGAATTCATGAGCACTGTCAGGGAAAAGATTAAAAATAAAACAAAAAGTATACCAGCCGTATATAAAACAGCCCGTTACCTCGAAGAGGCAATCAAAGGGTTCTTTACACCGGGAATAATCTTCGAAGAACTGGGGTTCCAGTATTTTGGCCCCGTAGACGGCCACGACATGAACAACCTCGTTGAAATGCTGCGCAATATCAAACGTCTGAAGGGGCCTCTTATCGTTCATATTATGACGAAAAAAGGCAAGGGATATTTCCACGCCGAAAATGACCCTGAAAGGTTCCACGGCATTTCTACCTTTGAACTTTCCACTGGTGAATCAACCGGCAGCGGAGCTAAAACGTATACTGATGTCTTTGGCGCCACCATGATCGAACTGGCCAGAAAAGACGAGAAAGTCGTGGCCATAACGGCTGCCATGGGGCTCGGCACCGGTCTTGACGAGTTCTCAAGTGTTTTCCCCGAGAGGTTCTATGATATCGGCATTGCTGAACAGCATGGCGTTACTTTTGCCGCCGCTCTCGCCCTGGGAGGACTGAAACCCTTCGTGGCAATATATTCAACATTTCTTCAAAGGGCATTTGATCAAATCATAAGCGATGTTTGTCTTCAGAATCTGCCTGTCGTTTTTGCAGTTGATAGAAGCGGTCTTGTCGGTCAGGACGGGCCAACGCATCACGGCGCATTTGATCTTTCCTATTTCAGACATATTCCGAACATGGCGCTCATGGCACCGAAAGATGAAAATGAACTCAGACATATGCTTTATTCCGCGTATCTGTACAACCGACCTGTGGCGCTTCGCTATCCCCGGGGCAAGGCTCAGGGCGTGCCCGTTGATGAATCCTTTAAAGAAATACCTTTTGGGACGTGGGAGGTCCTCAAAGAGGGCGAGGAACTGACAATCATTGCCTGTGGCAACATGGTCTATCCGGCGCTTCATGTGGCAGAGGAGTTTACAAAAGAAGGAATAGCTATCGGTGTCATTAACGGCAGGTTCATCAAGCCCATGGACACAAAAATACTCATGGAGACCGCTTCACGGACAAAAAGAATTCTAACACTGGAAGAAAACGCGATCATAGGCGGTTTCGGGAGCGGCATAATGGAGTTGCTTTCCAGAGAGGAAAAAATCATTCCCATAAAATCAATTGGTCTGCCCGATACCTTTATCACACATGGCAGCCAGCAGAAACTGCGAAATACACTGGGGATCGACAGTGAAGGCATTAAAAAGGCAATTAAGGCGTGGCTAAAGAGAGAATAGACGTTCTCCTCGCCAGAAACGGACTCGCGCCGTCACGGGAGAAGGCGCAGGCGCTTATACTGGCAGGTAAGGTCTACATCGGAAACGACCAGATCACAAAAGCCGATAAGAAAATAGAAAGCCACATCCCCATTGAAGTAAGGGGAAATGCGATTCCTTATGTGAGCTACGGCGGGGTAAAACTGAGGGAAGCCCTTAACGCATTCGGGCTTGGCGTCAACGGAAAAACAGCACTGGATATCGGCTCATCGACCGGAGGTTTTATTGACTGCCTTCTTCAAAACGGCATATCACGGGTATACGCCATAGATACAGGCACACACCAACTCCATGAAACATTGCGGGGTGATTCAAGGGTTATTCTGAGGGAAAACTGCAACGCCCGATATTTAAAGTTTGAAGACCTGGGAGAGAAATTTGACATTATTACAATAGATGTCTCCTTTATCTCCCTGAAAAAGATATTGCCTGTGGCTGTCCTTTTCATGAAAGAAAACAGCCATATAGTTTCTCTTGTAAAACCACAGTTTGAAGTGGGAAGGTTTGAAGTCGGCAAGGGTGGAATAGTAAGGGACATTATGAAGATTGAAAAAGTCATTACTGACATAAAGGCATTCGGAAACACAATCGGTATTGAGGCAATAAACGTTGTTGAATCGCCGCGGGAAAGGGAAAAAAAGAACCGGGAATACTTCATTCTATGGGGATCGCAAGAAAACCACAGCAGGTAATGCTCTTCGCGGGTATCCTCTCACAGGGGAGCGAAAAGCTATTGAAAGCCCTCGATATGCTGGGCGCTCACATTGGATCCATCGAGGCACAAACACATGTTGCACCCTTTACATATACAACATACTATGAAAAGGAAATGGGCAGAGATCTCCTCAGGACGTTTATTCTCTTTGAATCACCTGTCGAGAGGGATTCTCTCTCTGAAATCAAAGTCACCACAAACACGATAGAGGAATCCTTCGCGCTGAATGGCAATCGGACCGTCAACATCGACCCTGGATATATTGCTCTTGAACATGTTATACTTGCCACAACGAAAGGATACGCTCACAGGATTTATCTCAAAGAAGGCATATATGCCGATCTCACCCTGATGTACAGAGACGGTACATACAGGCCCCTTGAGTGGACATATCCTGATTACGCCAACGCGCAGACAATTTCCCTCTTCAACCGTTGGAGGGAGCACTACAAGAAGGTGATAAAATGCCAAAAAGCATGACAGGTTTTGCACGTATTGAAAAAGATTATCCGGAGGGAAAACTGAGCGGTGAAGCCCGGTCACTCAACAGCCGTTACCTCGAAATCGGTATTAGACTTCCTAAAATAGACTATTTTTATGAACAAAAAATGCGTGAACTTGTTAAAAAACGCACCAAAAGAGGTAAAATCGACATTTCCGTTAAATGGGAAAAATCAAGCGAACAAATCAACATACCGAAGATCAATGAGAACACAATCAAACAGTACGCCGAAACCGTGAAAGCCCTGAAAAAAAACTTCAGGCTTAAGGGTGACCTTACCGTCGATAATGTTTTCAATCTGCGGGATGTATTTGTGTACGAAGAAAACAACAACATCACCGAAGACAAACTGGTCAGTTGTTTTGAAGCTCTTCTGACAGAATTGAATAACGAGCGGGAAAAAGAAGGCCGTCTTATTCAGGAAGACCTCGCAACGAGGACCGGCACTATCCTGTCCAACATTATCGAAATAGAAACCCGCTGGCCGGCAATGATAAAAACACATGAAGAAAAACTGAAAGAAAAGATCCTTGAGGTAACAAAGTCAACCGCGGTGGATGAAACAAGGGTACTTCAGGAAATTGCCATATACATGGAACGCCTCGACATATCAGAAGAGATTATTCGTCTGAAGGGACACATAGATAACTTCAAGACAACTCTGAATTCCGATGACTCCATCGGCAGGAAACTCGATTTTATCATTCAGGAGATGGTGCGTGAAACAAATACCATCGGGAGCAAGTCGAACGATCTGTATATTAATGAACGGGTTATACTCATGAAGGTTGAAATAGAGAAGATGAGGGAACAGGTACAGAATGTTGAATAAGGTTCCGAACGGGCACAGAAAAGGTATATTGATCGTCGTCTCGGGACCTTCGGGAGCCGGTAAATCGACCCTTATTGAACTGTTTCTCAAGGAAGACAGGCAAAGCAGCTTCTCTGTTTCTTACACCACACGACAAAAAAGAGAGCATGAGGTTAACGGCAGGGACTATTATTTTGTCAACAAAGAGGAATTTGAAGAAATAATTGCCCGAGAAGGCTTCCTCGAGTGGGAGAGTGTCCACGGCCACATGTACGGTACACCAAAGGATGAGGTTTTGCAAACCCTGAAGACGGGAAGGGACATTATCCTCGATATAGATGTGAAAGGGGCGCTAAACGTTCAGCAAAAATGTTCAAATGCCCGTCTCATATTCATTGAACCACCGTCAATAGAAGAATTAATGAAGCGTCTCACACTGAGAGGCGAAAAGGAAATTAGCCTCAGGATGAAGCGGGTGCAGGAAGAAATTGCAAGAAAACCTCAATTCAGGTATACTGTTACAAATGATGAGCTTGAAAATGCATATAGTAGGTTTAAAGAAACAATCCGTGAAATAAGGAGAAATAATAATGGCAAGAATAACTGTTGAAGATTGCATGGATACGGTTGAAAATCGTTTCGAACTGGTCCATCTCGCGTCAAAGAGGGCAAAACAGCTTCTAAAAGGATCAAAACCGCTGACCAAATCAACAAACAGGGAAATCGTTACAGCACTTAGGGAAATTGCCGATAAGCTTATCTATTTTGAGAAAAATACGGCCCTGGAAAATAAAGACAAGGATACGCCTTATCAGCTTTCCACGTTTACACCGTAATCACAACATAGCTAATTTCTCAGGCATGGAAACCTTCTGCGGCTTCCATGCTTTTTTATTGGAGTAATAATACCAGATTTGTCCTTCAGTCTTATAACGGAAAAACGCTTTTCTGCGGTTTTGTTCACAATTGGTATATCTTCTTGACTTAAGTCAAGGAATATAGGATTCCCCCTGTTTTATATTACCTACTGTGAAACAAATAAAACCGAAGGAGGGCTATATGTTTTGTTATCAATGCGAACAGACAGGAAAGGACGGGGGGTGCACAAATGTCGGGGTCTGCGGGAAAAAACCTGATGTGGCAGCCCTGCAGGATCTGCTTGTGTATGCTCTTGAAGAACTCTCGTTTTACGCAGTTGAAGCAAGAAAAGAAGGAATATCGGTTGATAAAGCAATAAATATTCTCACCGTTGAAGGACTTTTTCATACGCTGACCAACGTTGATTTCGATCCGGATCGTCTCAAGGAAATGATCGAACAAACAGTGGCAGCACGGAACAGGCTTATTATTGTAATTAAGGCAAAAAAAGTGAATGCTGATTTCATTACCGGTAAAACACTGCTGCAACCGGAATCCACGATCAATGGTCTGACAAAACAGGGACAGGCAGCAGGCCTTAGGGAAACAGCCAATGAAAACGCCGATATTAATTCTCTCAAGCATACTCTGCTTTTTGGCCTGAAAGGTCTGGCCGCGTATGCGTACCACGCTCAGATACTCGGAAAAGAGGATGAGGCAGTCTATGCTTATACCCACGAAGCATTAAAGGCTATTCTTGAAAACAAAGGCGACCTTAATTTCTGGCTTGGCCTTGTACTGAAATGCGGTGAAGTAAATCTGAAGACCATGGAACTTCTTGACGCGGGAAACACAGAAGCATACGGACATCCCACGCCCACAAAGGTTCCTCTTGGAACTAAAACGGGCAAGGCAATCCTTGTTTCCGGACATGATCTGAAGGACCTCGAAGAACTTCTAAAACAGACAGAAGGCAAGGGAATCAACATATACACACACGGGGAAATGCTCCCTGCCCACGGCTATCCAAACCTTAAGAAATACAGCCATTTTTACGGACACTATGGTACCGCATGGCAGAACCAGCACAAGGAATTTGCCGCTTTTCCCGGTGCTATCCTTATGACAACCAACTGCATCCAGAAACCGCTCGATTCATACAAGGACAACATTTTTACCTCCGGAACTGTGGGATGGCCCGGGGTAACCCATGTGAAAAACCATGATTTTTCTCCTGTCATCAGGACAGCTCTCGCTCTACCCGGTTTTACGGCAGACACAAACGGTAAGTCGGTGATGGTCGGCTTCGCCCGAAACACTGTCATGGGCGTTGCCGGAACAGTTATAGACGCGGTGAAGAACAAACAGATCAGGCACTTCTTCCTCGTCGCCGGTTGTGACGGCGCCAAACCGGGAAGAAACTACTATACTGAATTCGTTGAAAAGGTACCGAAAGACTGTGTGGTTTTGACTCTCGCATGCGGAAAATTCAGATTCTTTGATAAAGACCTCGGCGATATCGGTGGTATTCCCAGACTCCTTGACATTGGACAATGCAACGATGCCTATTCGGCAATCCAGATCGCCATCGCACTCTCAAAGGCCTTCGATGTTGGTGTCAATGACCTGCCGCTCTCTATGGTCCTTTCCTGGTACGAACAAAAAGCTGTGGTAATCCTTTTGACACTGCTTCATCTGGGTATCAGGAACATTCGCCTGGGGCCGTCATTACCGGCATTTATTACACCAAATGTCCTCGATGTCCTCGTGAAGAATTATGACATTAAAGCTATTTCAACACCCGATGAGGATTTAAAAGCTATACTGGGGTAGAGGGCCGAAGGACGTCGGCTCCGCTGGGACGTAGGACGTGGGACGCGAGAGACAGTTTGGAATAGAGTTATGAGCCTTAAATAATTAGCGGATTAAAAGCAGCGTATGGTGTTTGGCGATCAGCTTACCAAACGCCATACACTAAATACCAAACGAAGCTCTATGTATTTTACAACTCTATGGGCTCTATGACTCAATGATCCGTGACAGAGGAACCAACAATGAAGATGAAAAGAAGAATAGTCAGTATTGATACTGAGAAATGTAACGGCTGCGGACAGTGCGTGAAAGCCTGCGCGGAGGGGGCTATCGAACTTTTCGCTGGTAAGGCACGGCTCGTCGCGGAACGTTACTGTGACGGTCTCGCGGCCTGTCTTGGTGAATGTCCACAGGGTGCCATTTCCATGATTGAGCGGGAGGCTGACGATTTCGATCCCCAAGCAGTCGAGCGTTATCTTTCCCATACAACAAATCACAAGTTCCAGCTTACAAATTCCAAATCGGGAAAAAATGCGAAGAAGCTTAAATCACATCAAGACTCCGGAAATCCCCAACCTCCAACCTTCAATCTCCAATCAGGTGACAGAGACACATTACCCTCCGGATGCCCCTCGACACAATTGCAGATGTTTCAGGCTCCTTCCGGGTGTGCTGAGGAACAAAGAACCGGATCCCGTCAACAATCAGCCCTCACCCACTGGCCTGTACAGATTAAACTTGTGCCGCCCACAGCGGCATTTTTGAAGAATGCCGATCTTCTTGTTGTTTCCGACTGCGTACCCGTGGCTTATCCCAACTTCCATCGTGATTTTGTTAAAGGCAGGGTTGTCATGATGGGATGTCCCAAGTTTGATGATATTGATGAATATATCAATAAATTTTCTCAGGTATTTAAAACTGCCGGCTTAAATAGTATTACCATTGCCATTATGGAAGTCCCCTGCTGTTCCAAGATGCCGCTTATTATCAAAAAAGCCATGGAGTTGGCCGGTAAATCAATACCCACAGAAAGTTTTGTAATCAACGCAAGAGGAAATATCATGAAATAAAGTCTTTTCGCCCATCAGATCGGGAATAGTATCGGGATATCCTTCATAAACAGACTCACTTCGCTCCAGCGGTTTCAGTTGCTGGGGCCTACGTCGGCCTGTTTCCGGGGCTCAGCGCCCCCTCTACCAGCAAAGCCGGCAGAGACTTCCTCCTCACGTCCAAGAATGGGCTATATGGAACCTCCCCCTCTTTTCTCCAAAGTGCGGACTGGTTTACGCTCGCCTTCGGCTTCGGAACTTTTGCTTGACGCAAAAAACTAAACTTCCTCGCCTCATGACGATTTGCTTAAGGATAACCCGGCACCAGTCCTTTAATGTAACTGGAATTGTGCTATAATTCATATTGGATTTCTATTCCGGAGGACACAATTATGAAGATAACAAAACTCAGCAAGGTTGAAAAAACGAAGATGGCTATGGAAGGCGCGAAAAATACATGGAAACAGGTTCCTGTTTCAAAAAACGATGGAACACCGAATGTTTCATTTCGCGTTTTTACGATAGAACCGGGTGGTCACACGCCTTATCACACTCATGCCTTTGAGCACATAAACTATGTCATAGGCGGAACCGGTGCTCTTGTATCAGAAACGGGGGAAGAACAGCCTGTCAGCGAAGGCGACTTCGCTCTTGTCCTTCCCAATGAAAAACATCAATATAAAAATACGGCAACTGCCGGAAACCTCGTTATTATCTGTGCCGTTCCGAAGGAATACGAATAAAACACCTGCTCACCATTTCTTGAACATGAAAAAGACTGCTCCGATAATCATGAGAAAGGCAACAACGTAGTTCCATCTGAGACCCTCTTTTAAGTAAAGGATAGAAAATATTGCGAAAATAATGAGAGTAATAACTTCCTGGATAATCTTAAGCTGTGCCGCAGAGAACTGGTAATGGCCAATCCGGTTTGCGGGCACCTGAAAGCAGTACTCCACAAAGGCGATAAACCAGCTTATGAGTATCACTTTCCAGAGGGTGGAATCTTTGTACTTGAGGTGACCATACCACGCAAAGGTCATAAAAACATTCGAGACTGTTAATAATGCGACTGTTTTCAATTTTGTATCTCCTGAAAAATAACATTCTCTAATAATATATCGCAGGTTTATTTAAAATAAAAAGTTTTTTTGCATTTTTTACGTGAGCTTATCGTATTGACGAAATTAACAACAGCGTTTTACAATAGCACATTACGCGAAAGGAGGCCTTTCATGAAAAAACTGCATATCTCCCCCCTCTGCATATCCTTTCTATGCCTTTTATTTCTTTATACCTCTGCGGCGGCGGCTGAACTCTCGCTGAACAATGCCTCGGCAAAAGTCTTTTTCAGCCCCAAGGGTAATTGCACAGGGGGAATTGTCAATGAAATCGATATGGGTGCCCGTGAAATCCTCGTGCAGGCCTTTAGCTTTTCATCGACGCCAATCAGAAACGCGCTGATCAAGGCGCAAAAGAGAGGCGCGAAAGTGGAAATTATCTTTGACAGCGATGAACAGATAGATCAAAAATACAGGTCTGCCAAAGCTTTTGTAAAGGCCGGTGTCGCTGTTTATCTGGACAACAAACACGCCATCGCTCACAACAAAGTTATTATCATTGACCGAGAGACGGTGATTACGGGATCATTCAATTTCACGAACGCGGCAGAGACCAAAAACGCGGAGAACGTATTGATTGTCAAATCGAAGGCCCTGGCAGGATTATACGCTGAGAACTGGCACACCCATCTTAAACATTCATCAAAATATTGATGTGTAATGCCAATGAGGATTTATCAATATGGGATCGCTTCTTTAAGGGTCGCTCAGTCCTCAATGCAGCGCTCCTACACTTTAGTTATGGCATTCATTGCGCCTCATGTCATACAGAAACGTTAATATCAATCAAAATCAAATATTTCTCCAAGTAATCCGCGTTTTTTCTTCTTATACCCGTGATCATGATATTTCCTGTCATCATGGTCTCTATGTTCACGGTAACGTTCTTGCTCATATCTACTAGCCTCATGTCGATCCTGCCCTGCATTGAAAGTTTGTGACGAACGTTCAATCATCTTGTCCAGTTCTCCACGGTCAAGCCAGACACCTCTACACTGAGGGCAATAATCAATCTCTATATCCTTGCCTTTCAGTCATAACAAGGTTTATACCTTTACATACGGGACATTGCATGTGTTACCTCCAAGAATATTTATTACAAAACAGATGTTTCTTTCCAAATTCGCCTATTCCATGAATCATCGGATTAATGCACGGTCCATTTTGCCAGCCGAAGAGCGATCAACTTTTCTGCGGGGCACGGAACATGTTTCATCGGTCATTTCGCACTTATTTGGACATGGTTCAATATGAATAGTAATGTCGAGATTGCTGATTTCTCGGGTCATTGTCATTTCGAGTGTATCCGCCAGTTTGTGTGCGTTGTCGATACTTTCCTTTCTGCAAATGAGGAGATGGAAATCGATATATTTCTTACTTCCCGCTACACGGCTTCTCATTTTATGGTATCCCGCATAGGGATACGGCAACGTATCTACGATTTCCCGTAATTTCTTTTCCACGTTGGCGGGTATGCTTACATCCATGAGACCGCCAATTCCGTCTCTAAAGATCTTAAGGGCTGAGAATATGATGATAAACGCGGTGACCATAGAAAAGAGCAAATCGAAATAGTTCTTGGTTGTATAATAGGTAAGGATGATTGCTATTATAGTAGCGGAATTTGAATACAGGTCACTGGCATAATGCAGCGCATCCGCTCTTAGGGGAATCGATCCTGTTTTTTCACCTGCTTTACGAAGTACTGTTGAGATCATGGCACTAAAGATTAGCGATAGAATCATTATGCCGAGGTCGAATCCTGAATAGGTAATTGAATCCTTGCGGAGAAATTTGTTAATGGCTGCATAAAGGATCATGCCACCAGTAAAAATAATCACCAGTGACTGAATCGTGGCAACTATGTTCTCAGTTTTTGCATGGCCGTACTGATGCTCTTGATCAGGAGGTTCTGCTGCCTTTCGGATGGCAAAATAGTTCATCCCTGACATAAAAATATCTAAAAGACTATCAAGACTCGAGGAAATAACAGCCAGGGACCCCGATGTTAATCCGATAAAAAATTTACCCAATGCAAGTACGAATGCGGATATTATCGCGAATAGGGATGCTTTGTATTTAATATCCATGTTAATGGTTTGAAAGCTTACCTTGCTTATCTTCCTTCAACATCAAGAAGGGTGGTATATTTCTTTAGTGTTCGAAGTGTGCTCCAGGTGAAAAAGCCCAATATTAAAAGGATTGTCCATGGTAGATTAAGTTGGAGTTTTTTCTCGATAATTAGGTCACTGGCAACTTTCAGAGCAGACAACATAACAATGATTCCAAAAAATCCGCTATATTCACATTTCATTACATTTATTAGGGAAAATTCCAGAGTCGGCTTTTTATATAATCTAAAATTGGGGATAATAACCGGTGTCACCTTGCACCACTCAAGGTATTCATCACCGAATTTGTTTCTCAGGTACGCCTCCTCGGCGAATATTATCCTTTCATAATAAAGCAAGAAAAAAAGGGTATAGATTAGGGTCAACCACCAGATATGAAGAAATAAGGCAATTCCCAGTCCTATAAAGAAATTTCCCACATATAATGGATTCCTGACAATGGAATAAGCACCTGTTGTATTGAGGACTTCAACAACCTGTCTTTTCGTGTTTCTGCCTGATGTTCTTTTTGGCTTATATCCCACGGTGAATATGCGAATACCTAATCCGAAGAAGCTAACCAACAGGCAAAATAGTTCCCACAGGATGACCGATGATTGGCTATCGCCGGGATACTCGTATTCAAATAGGGCCGGTAAGAATATTCCGACAAGGACTAAGGGGACATAACTTCTCCACCGGAATAACCAGTTGCCCGTATTTTCAAGTTTCTCTCTTAACGTCATTCGTTCCTCTCCTGTTTACAGTAAAATAATAGAGAAATTTACTCAATAGTATGGATTCATTGACGGACGTTCCTGCTTGGCATACTAAACGCTGGCTGTTCATCTGATTTACAATCCTCTCAGGTGTCCTTTTATGAGGAATATCGCACGTTTTTATATCACAATTTGTCCCCGAAATCTACCATGAGAATAAACGGAAAGAGGTATATTTTTCGGGAAAATAATATCATGATTTTCTGCTGATAGCTGACCACAACGCTATTTTACATTCTGGCAACATGCACTCTTTAACTCAATTACATTAGAAAACGGAATAATGCAAGACGATTATTCGAGGCGTTACCATAGCTGGTAACCAACAGCAATATTGTATTTTTAGCAAGACGAGCACACGATCGCTTTACAGGAAACTGTACGTAACAAAACCTGCTTTTTCTCTTAGTATTAGTTACTTACATCCAGTTTTCCTCAGACTCGTTTTTTGTCTCACTCACAATCCTATCTTCTTGTGAATATAGCATATTATAATCGGTTACGTTCAGTTATTTTGGGTGATGATTCACTTCTACCTCCAGCCTGGCCCCGCTCCATGATGACCTTCATTGCGGTATAGTAGTCCCTTTGCAATTTCAGGTTCGATACTCTGCAGTACCGCTGGGTCGTGGTAATGTGGGTATGTCCGAGAAGATCCTGGATAGTCGAGAGATCGGCATCGGCATTCAGAAGTTGAGTTGCCATGGTATGGCGGATCCGATGGCACGACACCCTGGTCTTACTCGCCCGGGCATAGTATCCTATTCTCTTCTGGATGCCTCTGACTGATATCGGTGTTCCTGTGAGAGGTCCTTTCTGTACGAGGAACAATCCTTTTGCCTGAGAGTCGGAATTATTTACACGATCCTATCTGCGTGACTATCGCTGTAAACCGTTCGTAATCCTTGTCTCATCGGCAAATCGACAGTATTTCAACCTCATATTACCTTTTGAAATGTGTCGGATTATTTTACAAATTGTCATGAAAACAAATGTGATAACCGATGCCAGTGACTAAATATCTAAATTATTACGAGCGGTTAAGTTCACCACAAATGTTTGGTACAGATGTTGCTAGAGAAATGGTAGTATTGTCCTTAAAAG
>CAZXVZ010000035.1:0-20700 GCA_964644085.1 uncultured Syntrophus sp.
AACAGACCATTCCCATAGGTAAGGGATTTAACACCTCCTAATGGTTCGTAGGTAATGGAAGATGCAAGCGGTGTGGTTGTCCCGCTCTTCGTCATAGAAACACCGGATGTTTCATAATGTGATATTTTTCTTTGTGTTTAATGCTTGAGATTCGCTGGTCTGAAGTCAATTCTTCCCAATCCCCGCCCAAGAAGATTTTGTTGTTTTTTTAACAGGTTGAATTTTTACGTTATCACTTGCAAAAATGTATTGTCAAGAAAAAGTTTTCAAATGTTTTCAAAAGAAAGAGCTCTGGTAGGGTACTTTTACATATCGGGATTGACCCAATAGGCGAAAAGGCCATTACGGTTGGTTATAATCCTTAGCCTCTCTGTTGATTATTTCTGTAATGGTACTGTTTCTTTAATAAAATCAATTATTTCTGATTCTTTACCGGGGTAGAAATGGGTGGTTGTGATGATTTTTAAATATTTTTCGGTAATGGTAAGCTCCCGGTAAAGCGCAAGAAGCTCCTCAACAGGGGCTATGTCGTCGTCGGTGCCGCCGATAAAATACATTTTTTTGTTAAATTGTTTCAGATAGTCGCTTTTATAGACAATGAAGGGAAAAGACACGAGAAAGAGGCCGTCAAACTTCTCAATGTTCTGCGCGGCCCGGCTCATGACCCAGGCGCCGAATGAGTATCCGGCGAGCATAATTTGAGCATTGTCTTTTAGATGGGTATTGAGAAATTTGAGGGCAGCCAACACATCACGAACCTCACCTTCGCCCTCGTCGTATTCACCCTTGCTGTGTCCCACACCGCGAAAATTAAAGATGAGTGTCGAGTAACCCTGTGATAAAAATCCTTCTTCCATGGCGCTGACGACACTGTTATGCATATCTCCGCCATAGAGCGAGTGAGGATGGCATATAATCGCGCCGGCGTTAGGAGTTTTTTTACGGAACATCCCCTCGAGGGGGTAGTCTGATTCTATAGTGACCCTTTCTATTGACATACCATACTTATTTTGGTAGTTTTTCAGCAAAAATTCAATAGGAAAAATAATGAGTTTCTTTAAAAAGAAAGAAAAAGAGCAAAAACCTTTCAAACCATATAAAGAAATTGATATTGAAAAAGAAGTAAAAAAAGCGGAAAAAGAGGAATCACTCTGGATAAAGTGCAGTTCCTGCCAGGAACTGCTGTACCGGAAAGAAGTGGAAAGGAATCAACACGTCTGTCCTAAATGTCTCTATCATTTTCCCATCACCATTGAAAACAGGATCAATCTGACTTTTGATAGAGACAGTTTTGTTGAGTATTATGAAGGGATTGAGCCTATCGATTTTCTCAATTTTAAGGACACAAAGCCATACAAGGCAAGACTTGTTGAGACAAGAGAATCCACGAAAAAGAACGATGCGATAGTTTGCGGAAGCGCCAGAATTGGTGATATAAGCGTATTGGCGGCAATCTTTAACTTCAATTTCATGGGGGGCAGCCTCGGTTCCGTTGTGGGAGAAAAAATTACGAGGATCCTCGAAGAAGGGGCGCTTAATAAAATTCCCGTCATTCTCTTTTGTTCTTCCGGCGGGGCCAGAATGCAGGAAGGCATCATGTCTCTCATGCAGATGTCGAAAGTATCCGGAGCCATATATAATTTGAAATCCCAAGGGATTCCTTACATCACAGTCTTGACGGATCCGACCATGGGAGGTGTTACCGCCAGCATGGGTATGCTTGGCGATATTATCATCGCGGAACCGAAGGCTATGATAGGCTTTGCCGGCGCGCGGGTAATTAAAGGAACAATCAAGACGGAATTGCCACCCGGATTTCAGAGAGCGGAATATCTTCTAGAACACGGTATGATCGATATGATATCATCACGAAAAGAACTGAAGCATCGATTGCATACAATACTCTCTTTGGTTGCATGAGAGAAAATACATACGAAGAAACCCTGAAATACCTCTTCGGCCTTGAAAAATTCGGAATGATTTTCGGGCTCGATAATATCAGGTGGTTATTGGAGATCATAGAGAATCCTCATAATTATATCAGGGCGGTA
The DNA here is from genome assembly GCA_964644085.1 of uncultured Syntrophus sp. Lineage (GTDB taxonomy): Bacteria > Desulfobacterota > Syntrophorhabdia > Syntrophorhabdales > Syntrophorhabdaceae > PNOF01. The sequence goes on from CAZXVZ010000035.1 coordinate 2,052, forward strand.
CACATTGCGGGAACCAATGGGAAAGGCTCCGTTGCGGCTATGCTTACCCATATCCTAAAGGAAGGAGGATTCAGAGTCGGTAAATATACCAGCCCCCATGTTGTTTCTTTTACGGAAAGGATTACCGTGGATGAGAAGGAAATTACCGAAGAAGAGGTTGTCGAATTTACCGGTTATATTCATGACAGGGTAATGGAAAAAGACAAAAACAGGCCTTTCACATTCTTTGATTTTACGACTGCCCTTGCTTTTGAATATTTTAAACAAAAAAATGTCGACATTGCGGTTATCGAGACAGGTCTCGGTGGACGGCTTGATTCCACCAATGTCCTGTTGCCCCTTTTGAGTATTATAACAAATGTTTCTTATGATCATACTGAACAGCTCGGCCCCACTCTGGAAAAGATTGCCCTTGAGAAAGCCGGGATCATGAAAAGCGGTGTTCCCGTGGCCACAGCCTGCGAGGGGGTATCACGGCAGGTTATTGAAGAGAGAGCAGGGGAACTCCGTTGTAAAACGTACATGCTGAACCGGGATTTTTTCTATGAAAAGACAGGCGAACAGAGACTATCGTACAGGGGTATTAACGGGAACCTTGAAGATGTTTTTGTAAATCTCTATGGTGATCATCAGCTCACAAACTGCGCGCTGGCGCTTTGCGCTGCCGAGATTCTTTCGTCTCTCGGATTTTCTGTTGAGCAGGAGGCAACCCTTCGCGCTCTGTCACGCCTGACCTGGCAGGGCAGACTTGAAAGGGTAAGAGAAGACCCCCTCGTGTTGTTGGACGCCGCCCATAATCCCCACGGGATCCACGCTCTGTCTGAATTTATACGGACCCACTTTCATGATAAAAAGAAGATACTTGTTTTTGGCGTCATGAAAGATAAGGATTATGAAACAATGCTCAGAGAGATTACTCCGGAAATGGATACTGTTATATTGACAAGACCGGGAATTGAGCGGGCACTTTCCCCTCACGACATGCAAGCATATCTCGATCATGCTATCATTACCGGTAACGTGAGGGATGCTGTCAAAGAAGCGAGAAAAGCGGCCACTGAAAAGGATTTAATTCTTGTTACCGGTTCTTTTTATACAATTGGGGAGGCAAAAACAGCCATAGATGAGATTTTTTAAACTATTCGCTATTGCCCTCATATTGCTTCTTCCGCTGGATGTTGTCAGCAAAGAGCTGGACTTTAAATTTACCGCTCCGGTTGAAATATCGGCGGATTCCATTGAACATAACCGGGAGAACAATACCTTCATTGCGCGCGGCAATGTTGAACTAAAAGAAGGTTCTCAGTCTTTGACGGCAGATTATGTGTTATTTGATGATAGTACAAAGGATGTTGTCGCTGAAGGCAACGTGGTCTTCGAAGAAGCGGAGGACCGGGTGGAATGCGACAGGTTGACCCTTAATCTGGAAACGAAAATGGGAACCCTGGAAAACGCGAAGATACTTATCAAGAAAGATAATTTTTATATCGCCGGCGACGAGATGAAAAAAGTCGGGGAATCCCGATACACGATGAGCAGAGGTGAATTTACTACCTGCGGTTGGGACAAACCCGCATGGAAATTCAGCGCAAACAATGTTGATATTACTGTTGAGGGATACGCCATAACAAAGAGCGCCAAGTTTCACATTCTGGATTATCCTGTACTATATTTTCCCTGGGGCATTTTCCCCGTCAAAACGGAACGACAATCGGGATTTCTCATTCCCGAGATTACCCTTTCTTCCAGAAATGGAGCAATGATTAACAATGCTTACTTCTGGGCAATATCGAAGGACAAGGACGCCACATTCTATGCTAATTTTATGCAGAAAAGAGGTATCAACCTCGGGGCGGAATTCAGATATATGCCTAAAGAGGATTTTAAGGGTGAATGGCGGAGTTTTATTATCAAAGACAATAAATATGACAATACACGGTGGGAATTGAAAGGCCAGCACAAACAAATATTTTATGAGGATCTGCAGCTAAAATCGAATGTCCGCCTTGTCTCTGATGAAGATTATCTCAAGGATTTCGGCTCTACTCATGCTGAGAGAAGTGAAACACAGTTGAAATCAACGGCATACCTGGAGAAACCCTTCAAAAGATCTTTGCTGACGACAGAATTGGCTTATTTCAGGAATTTACTTGCCCGGAAGGATGATTATACATATCAGTATTTCCCGCATACGACATTTTTTACCGAATATATTCCCTTTTTAAACAACAGGCTTTTTACTGACCTTTCCAGTGATCTTACCACCTTTTATCGCGAAAAGGGAGATACTTACTCCAGACTGGGTTTTGAACCGAAAATAAGATTCCCTTACTCGATAAAGGGAATAAATTTTCTTGTAAGCGCCGGATTGATTGAAACGGCTTATCTTACCGGGAGAAATGATACTTTTCATAAAGATAGCGCTTTCAGACATATCTTCCATTTTGAAGGCGCCGCGGATATGCAGTTTATCAGGAACTACGCAATTGATCTTTTCGGCATCGGTGAGATGCAGAGTCTTATCAGGCCTCAACTGAAATACAATTTTATGTCCAACTCTTCTTTCAGGAATATACCCGATATTGATCCTTATGACAGGTTAAATCAAACAAACTCCATAACCTATTCCTTTAATCATTATCTGCATGGTCTTAGAGAAGGAGCTCAGAGGGAGCTTGTCTTATTAGAATTGTCGCAAACGTATGGGATTTCGGGAAATCTTAAACAATCAACCCTCTATAACGGTTACGGCAATAGATTTTCAGATATCGACGCGAGGATAAGATTTTTCCCAATGACAAATCTTTCCTTTATAAATCAGACCACACTCAATGTCTACGGAGAAGGCCTGACGACCATGAGAAATGGATTTAATTACGATGTGCCCGGGAAATATCATATCAATATTTCACACAGCTATACGAGGGACTTTAATAACGACGGTTTTTTTGATATCGGCGCGGTCTATGATAAATTCGAAGGGGGCTATCAAATGCGATATTCCTTCAAGGACGGCGGATGGATTGAAACCCTTTATAAACTGACATACCGTCCTTCATGCTGGGCTGTGACGGTTGCATTGTCCCAGTCAAGACGGCCCAGCGAAACAAAGATTAGCGTCATTTTTAATCTTGCCGGGCTTACGGATATAGGAGTGTTGTAGAGATAGCAGGGAGGCAATATGAAAGGAATCATACTGGCCGGCGGCGCGGGAACGAGACTTCACCCTATTACGAGAGTGGTGAGCAAGCAGTTGCTGCCCGTTTATGATAAACCAATGATCTATTACCCGCTTTCGGTTCTTATGCTTGCCGGAATCCGGGATATTTTAATTATTTCAACACCTGAGGACCTCCCTCATTTCAGAGTGCTCTTTGGTGATGGTTCACAATTAGGTTTGAATTTTTCCTATGTGGTGCAGCCCAGTCCGGAAGGTTTGGCGCAAGCCTTTATCCTCGGAGAGGACTTCATAGGCGATTCCAATGTCTGCCTCATTCTCGGGGATAATATCTTCCACGGTCATGGTTTTCAGGAAGTGCTGGAAAAGGCAATATCACTCAACGCAGGGGCGCTGGTCTTTGGTTATTATGTGAAAGACCCCGAGCGATATGGGGTAGTGGAATTCAATGAAAATGGTGAAGCTGTGTGCATTGAAGAAAAACCCTTGAAGCCAAAATCAAACTACGCAATCCCAGGCCTCTATTTTTATGATAATCGTGTCATTGAAATCGCTAGGAATCTCAAACCCTCTGCGAGGGGTGAATTGGAGATATCTGATGTCAATAAATGGTATCTTGACCGGCAGGAGCTCAAAGTCCAGGTTCTTGGACGCGGTTTTGCCTGGCTTGATACGGGAACCCATGATTCCCTGATGGAAGCATCCATGTTCATTGAAACGATAGAAAAACGGCAGGGGCTGAAGGTTGCCTGCATCGAGGAAATCGCTTACCATATGGGTTATATTGATTCTCAACAGCTTATCAGGCTGGCGGAACCGTTGAACAAAAGTAATTACGGGCAATATTTGTTTGACCTCGTTAACGAGGCTCTTTGATTAATCAACAGAAGAGGAGACCGAGATGATCAACGGCGTACATACAAAACAACTGAAACGCATCCCCGATGAACGGGGGAGACTCATGGAAATCCTCCGGCGCGATGACGAGATGTTTACTCAATTCGGACAGGTCTACATGACAACGACCTATCCCCAGGTTGTGAAGGCATGGCACTACCACAAGGAACAGGATGACCATATAGTCTGTGTCAAAGGCATGCTCAAGCTTGTCCTCTATGACGGGCGGGAGACATCACCCACCTACGGAGAGGTCAATGAGTTCTTTATCGGTGATTACAACCCCCTCCTCGTCAAGGTGCCGAAGATGGTCTATCACGGCTGGAAATGCGTAAGCGAAGAAGAGGCCATTGTCATTAACATTCCCACGGAACCATACAACCCGGGAAGCCCCGATGAGTACAGGCTCGATCCCCACAAAAACGACATACCCTACTCGTGGGAGAGAAAAGATGGCTAAGGAAAGACAAATTCCAAATACCAATATCCAAATTCCAAACAAATCCCAATGTTCAAATCACAAACAATGTTCAATGATCAAACCGGGCGGAACTTTTGTCTATGACATTTCGGATTTGCTTCTTCATCATTGTTTGAGATTTGATATTTGTGATTTGATCTATTGATGATATGGAGAGAATTAATGGACAAATATATCTTAGTGACCGGCGGCTGCGGTTTTATCGGTTCCAACTTCATTCGCCACATGCTGGCAACATACCCCTACCACATCGTTAACTTTGATAAGCTCACCTACGCGGGTAATCCGGAGAACCTGAAGGATATCGAAAAGGATGAACGATATACCTTTATCAAAGGCGACATCGCTGAGGTCTCAGATCTTGAGAAGGTCTTTGAGCTTCCGGTACAGATGGTTGTCAACTTCGCTGCCGAGTCCCACGTGGACAGAAGCATCATTGATCCCGATACCTTCATCAAGACCAATATAAACGGGACCTTTCAACTCTTGGAGATGGCAAAGAAGAAGCAGGTGGAGAGATTCGTCCAGATATCGACCGATGAGGTCTACGGTTCTTTGGGCAACGTAGGTCAATTCAGCGAACAGACTCCCCTTGCCCCCAACAGTCCCTATTCGGCCTCAAAAGCCTCAGCCGATATGCTCGCCATGTCCTACCATAAGACCTACGGCATGCCTGTTGTTATTACCCGGTGCTCCAATAACTACGGCCCCTACCAGTTCCCGGAGAAACTCATCCCCCTTATGATCACCAACGCCCTTTACGATATGGAACTGCCCGTCTACGGAGACGGGCTCAACATACGGGACTGGATCCACGTTCAGGACCACTGTGAAGCCATCGACGTTGTCCTCCATAGGGGGATACCGGGCAATGTGTACAATATCGGCGGCGAGAACGAACGGACCAACATGGAGATCGTCAAGACCATCCTCACGGCCCTCGGCAAGCCCGAAACGCTCATCAAATATGTGACGGACAGGCCGGGCCACGACAGGCGGTACGCCATCGACTCCACAAAGCTGAAACAAGAGCTCGGGTTTATCCCGAAGACGGATTTTACCTACGGTATGGAAGAGACCGTCAAGTGGTACAGGGACAACAGAACCTGGTGGGAGAGGATCAAGAGCGGGGCATATCTGGAATACTACAAGAATATGTACGGGAATAGATGAAAGATGAGGCAAATCTCAAATCCCAAGCTCCAAATCACAAACAATGTTCAATGATCAAAATGATCAAACCGTGCAGAGCTTTTGTGTATGACATTGAGGATTTGCTTCTTCATCAGTGTTTGAAATTTGATATTTGGGATTTGTAATTTACTTCTTCATCGTTCTTTGGGATTTGTAATGTAACCCAATGGACAAAAAGGAAGATATGACATGAAGAACGTACTGCTACTCGGCGGCAAGGGCCTTTTGGGAAAGAACATTGCCCCCTTCTTACGGGAGAAGTTTGACCTTACTATCTGTGATATAGACACCTGGGACATTACCGACAGGGTCTCAGGGCACAACCACATTGAGCAGCATAAACCCGACGTTATCATCAACCTTGCCGCCCTCACCGATGTGGACGGCTGTGAAGACAGATGTGAACTGGCAGAGAAGATCAACGGATTCGGCGCCGGGGTTGTCGCCGATCTCTGCAGAAAGCACAATGTCCGTTTCATCCATCTCAGCACAGACTATGTCTTCGATGGCACCAAGAACCTCCCCTATAAAGAGACTGACGCACCCAATCCCGTCTCCGTGTACGGCGCAACAAAACTCATGGGCGAAAGGGCAGTCCTTGAGAACAATCCTTCATCACTGATTATCAGGGCCCAGTGGTTGTACGGCACCGGCGGAGAAAACTTTATTACCAAGGTCGTCAGGATAGCGCGACAGAGTGGCTCTCTGCGTGTTGTCAATGATCAGCGGGGTTCCCCTACCTATGCCAAAGACCTGGCAGAACCGATCATCGCCTTGATAGAGAAAGAAAAGACTGGTATCTATCATCTTGCCAACAGCGGCTCCTGTACCTGGTTTGATTTTGCCCGGGAGATCTTCACGTTGCTTGCTCTGGATGTTGCCATTACCCCCATCTCCTCTGATGAACTGGAGAGAAAAGCCAAAAGACCATCCTATTCGGTTTTTGATATGTGGAAATTCCAGAAAGACACGGGATTAAAGATGAGGCCCTGGCAGGAAGCGCTCAGGGAATACCTTGGCGCAATAGGGGCGCAATCTTGAGGGCAATCTTTTTCTCTGATGTCCACCTCCTGCGGGAGGATACAGATAAGGCAGAACTTGTCCAAAGGTTTCTGAAGGAATGCTGTGCTGATGTTGATATGATATTTGTACTTGGAGATTTATTTGAGTTCTATCATGGCTATGATGGCTATATATACCCCTGGTATAGAAGTGTTATTGATGCCCTGAGAGGACTCACGGCAGCAGGGAAAAGGGTTTATTTTCTGGAAGGCAACCATGAATTCGGCATGGGAACTTTTTTTGAAAATTATACAGGTATTACCTGCGGCAAAGACATGACTGTTTACCTTGACGGAAAAAAGGTTTTTGTTTCTCATGGTGACGTGTCGGGTTTATTTTGTATAGGCAGTTTCTTGAAAACCGGTTTTGTATACAGCATTATGGACGCTCTCGGCCCCATGTCTACCTGGAAGGTGGCAAACGTGGCCGGATATTTTTTATCCCGCAAGGTAAAACCATACAGCGAGAAGGTAAAAGATATCTTTAGAAAAAATGCCCAGAAAAAACTCAATGAAGGTTTTGACGTAGTTATCTATGGCCATTCACACGTAGCTGACAAAATTGAATTTAGCAGTGAGGATGGGATAAAGATCTATCTTAATACCGGTGATTTTGGAAAAAATATGGATTATGTGCTCTACGACAGCGATTCCGGATTCATTCCAAAAAAATACCCTGCACAAATCAGCAGAGAAAAACCCAGTTCGGGAAAAGATACAACACAGCCATGATATAAAAATGTTTATGCGTTTTCCATACATGCATGTATCCATGCTCTATGGAGAAAATATTTGCCAATTCTCCTATTATCCCATATATTAATGAGATAGCATTCTGAGAAATCCGTTTAAGGAGAAGAGCTATGGATAAAATAAAGATAAACGCCGACATGAATGATTTGAAAAAATTGCATATTCTTCAGAATGTGAGTCTCGAATCAATTAAGGGGCTGCTGGAGAAGTGTTCAGTGAAGATTCTCGCGCCCGAGGAGATACTTATAGCTCCACAGGAACAGAATAAGGCAGTATTTTTCATCTTAAACGGAAAATTGCGGATACACCTTGATTCTCTTGAAAATGAGTCGATAGCAACCCTTGATGCCGGTGAGAGCGTCGGTGAGATGTCTGTTATCGACAATCAATTAACCTCTGCATATGTTGTGGCCAATGAACCCTGCAAACTTCTCGTGATGGATGAAGATATACTCTGGTCCCTTATTCAATCTTCACATGCGGCGGCCTGTAACTTACTGTTCATACTGGCCAAGCGTCTGCGTCATACCGATTCGGTGGTTGTGGAGGGTGTTCAGCTTGAGCAGGATTTCCAGCACTATGGAAGCGTTGATGCACTTACGGGGCTTCATAACCGGTATTGGTTCAATAGTATGTTCCGGCGGCAGTTTATTCGTTCGTCCATCGGTAACACCTCATTTTCAATCATCATGGCAGACATTGACAACTTTAAGGAATTAAATGATACGTATGGTCATCTCACGGGAGACCAGGTACTTTATGAAACTGCTCAGATCATTAGTAAAAATACCCGACCGGGAGAAATGGTCGCACGGTATGGAGGTGATGAGTTCGTTATTATGCTGCCGGATAAAGACCTGGAGACTGCGAAATTTATAGCGGACCGTTTGCTGGAAGCAATGAGAAAGGCCCTTCCAATTCCATGTGGTGACAGAAATGTGTTTCGTCCCACGCTGTCCATGGGTCTTGCGGGAATGAAAAATGACCAAACACCTGAAATGCTTATTAACGCGGCAGACGAGGCTATGTATCGCGCGAAAGAAAATGGCAGAAACTGTTATTCGGAATAGAAAAAAAGTGAATAGGCGATGGTGAATAGTGAATAGTATGAAATACGTGAGTTCCAGTAAAAGAGGAGAATGAAATGAAAATATTTAATGCCGGTGACATAATACAATTTGCTGTAAGAATAGAGGAAGAGGGTGAAGCCTTTTATCAGAAAGCGGCACAGGATGCCCAAGAAAAAGACGCACAGGATTTATTTTCTTTCCTTGCAGGTGAAGAGGTTCAGCACAAAGCATTATTCAAAGAAATGCTATCGGGTATAGAAACCTCTCAACCGGCTGAAACATATGACGGCGAATACGCCGCGTATCTGAGCAATTTTATAGACGATAAAGTGATTTTCACAAAAGATGCCCGGATGGAACTTTCGCGCAATCCCGGCGATACAGCATCGGCTATTGTATTTGCCATGCGACGTGAAGCGGATTCAATCCTCTATTACCACGAAGTCAAGCAATTCGTTGCAGAAAAATATTATAACATAATCGACAAAATCATCACCGAGGAAAGGAAACATTTCAGTAAATTGTCGGAATTGCGAAAAAAATATGCCTGAATGTCAGGCATATAATAAATAAATTTATCTGCGGGTATCTCCCGGGCGCCTCAGAGGCAGGCCGCGGACGTCCGGCGATATTTCCGTAAGACTGGTTGTGAAACATTGCTTCTTATGAATAAATTTATTCCTATTGAAGACATGAAATCCATGCTGCCTATTCTGTCGGATATTGCCATGTTGGGCGGTGTCACGGAGACCCAATTTGATAAAATCTTCAGACGATTAGAAACCGGAACATTTAAAGAGGGAGAATATATTTTTCAGAAGGGTGATGAGCCTTCTCATATTTATATTGTAAGTAAAGGCAAAATCGGCCTCATGATTGTTGATAAGCAGATAAATCTTTTAAAAAAATTTCTATTACCGGGTGAATGTTTTGGAGTAGCTTCCATGATGGCGATGCGGATACATACTTCAACCGCCATTGCTCTTGAAGACAGCGAAGTTATGGTTCTCTCGAGGGGAGCACTCTGGCAGTTAAGGCATGAAGATGTAGAACTGTTTTCACTTCTCATGATGAATATTGCAAGAGAACTGGCACGGAGGCTCAAGCTGACGGACGATATCCTTCTCCAGTATATGCAGACACACAAGAACGGTGAGTCATATTGAAACAGAAAATGTGAAACACCAAACACTAAACGCCAAACACCATCAAGTTCACTTTGAAACAAGGATGTTATAATCAATTTCATTATCAGAAGAGAAAAAACAGCATGACGGGCAGATGGCACGGTGGCAGGAAAAGTGCCTCCAAGGGAGCCAATGAAACGATTTCGCCTGTGACCTGGAATTATCTTTCATTTGGCTCATGAAAATCTTCCGTATCGACTGATCGAAAGAAAAACGGTGTAAGAAAAATTCTATTCTCTAAAGAGTGAAACACCAGTCAAAAAGGCTTGGCTTTTCGCCATAATGCATACCGGTGATTTCGTCATAAAATTTCTGCGACAGGGTGCCGATTTCTCCATTGTTTATGGTAATCATATTGTCGTTATGCTGAACCCACCCCACCGGAGAAATAACGGCAGCGGTGCCGGTTCCGAAAATCTCCTGCAAGGTGCCGTCTTTGGCCGTCGTGAAGACTTCATCAATAGCGATGGGTCTTTCTTCAACGGGAATGCCCCAGTGTTTCGCAAGGGTAATGACGGAATCACGGGTGATACCTGGAAGTATGGAACCCTCAAGTGGTGGAGTAACGAGTTTGCCGTTAATGACAAACATAATATTCATGGTGCCTACTTCTTCGATGTACCTGTTTTCTACGGCATCGAGCCACAGTACCTGTGTAAAGCCCTTCTTCTTTGCTTCTTCTCCGGGAAACAGGGAAGCGGCATAGTTGGCGGGTGTTTTTACATCTCCCAACCCGCCCTTGACAGCCCGGACATAACCGCCGGACGTAATCAACTTTACCGGGTTGATCCCTTCTTTGTAGTAAGCGCCGACAGGCGAAGTAATGATCATGAAATAATACGTATAGGAAACCCTTACCCCAAGAAAATTATCCGCGGCGAATACAAAGGGTCGTATATAAAGAGAACAGCCTTTCTTGTCAGGGATCCATGCCTGGTCAAGAAGTACGAGTTCCCTGATGCCGTTGATGAAAAGTTCATAAGGGATAAAAGGGATGCAAAGCCGCTTGTTGGACCTGTTGAACCGTTCATGGTACTTGTTGGGACGAAAAAGGTTAATTTTACCATCTACTGTTTTGAATGCCTTGAGTCCTTCAAAAACAGCCTGCCCGTAGTGGAGCGTACACAAGCTTGGTTCTATCTCAATTGCGCCGTAGGGCATGACTTTGGGTGTTCCCCATTTTCCATCTTCATAATAAACAGAGAACATATGGTCCGAAAAGTCCACGCCAAACTCCAGGTTATCGAAATCCACCTTTTTAATTCTGCTTTTTTTTGTCTTTGTCACTTCTATTTTCACGACAGATCCCCTTTTACGTTTCGCTAATTCAAAATGATAAGTGTAAAATGCAAAATTGTTAATACCTGAGCCTTATTAGTCTACCTTTTGAATTCTGCATTTTACGTTACTTTTTTTATTTAGGGCATGGACCGAGATATTTGCCTGAGGTGGTGCCGCTCATTTGCATATCGGGTTGACCCTTCATTTTTATTGTGGTATCAGTGGCACCGTCAAAGGTATTCGCCTTATATGTTGTTTTGCCATTGGTGATCATGGTGCCTTCAGGCGTCTTGCATTCCATTGTGTATGTTACCGTGTCACCGCTTATTTTCTGATCCTTTATCTTGCATTCAGTGCTTTTATCCTGTTTTTGCTGCGGCACAGGGTCTTTCTTTGTAATGCACTGTTTCATTGTGGTTGCGGGCATCTGCATGGGCATTCCTTTAACCGTTGTCTTCGTGGTAATTTCCCATAGCCCTTCTTTAATCTCAGCAGATGCGCCTGTTATCCATACCAGTGAAATAATAATAGCCAAAATCATACGTATGATTCGTGACATGTGGACCTCCATGGCAGATATTATGACCGGCAATACGAGTCAGTATGAAAAAAATAACACTAATCATCCCTTTGGTCAAACAAAATATGATGCACGTCCTGCTATATCTACGCAATACTGTTGATTGTTTATCATGTTTTATTTTGCTCGGTAAAGATTCTTGAATTGAATAAATACGCAGGAATATTTTCTACAAATATTGTAGTACAAGCAGCATTTATTGTATTCTTTCTTTCTTAGGCCAAAATAGGCTTTAACTGTTTGATTCGCAATAAGTAATTAATATAATTAGATTAAAAGATGCATTCAAAGGTGTTCGTCTTTTGTTCTTTCAGTGGCATGGGCATTGCTGTCTCCAATTACAGAAAAAAATGAGGGTGTCTGAAAAGGACAATCAGATGGATAAAAATAATAGAAAACGGATCAAGGTAATGGTTGTAGCGGGAACGCGACCGGAGGCAATAAAAGTCGCGCCCGTCATTGAAAGGCTTAAAAGACAACCTGATGATTTCGAGACAATTGTCCTGGCAACCGCCCAGCACCGTGAACTTCTGGATCAGGCATTTTCACTGTTTCACATCAATCCGGACATGAACTTAGATGTGATGAACACACAACAGGGCCTTTCCTCCCTCACCAGCCGTATTCTGGAAAACATATCTATGACTTTTAGCAAAGTGAAGCCGGATATTGTTCTGGTGCAGGGCGATACCACGACTGTCTTCGCAAGCGCTCTTGCCGCTTTTTATCAGAAAATACCCGTAGCTCATATTGAAGCAGGCCTTCGGACTTATAATAAGTATAGCCCGTTTCCTGAAGAAATAAACCGCCATATCACAACTGTGATTTCTGATATACACTTTGCGCCGACACCCGGAGCGAAGGAAGTATTATTGAATGAAGGAATTGCATCCGACAAAATCGTTATTACCGGTAATACCGTTGTTGACGCGTTGTTGCATGTTTCCTCCCTGCCTTTTTTTCTGAAGAATACGGTGCTGGAAAATATTGACTTGAATAAAAGCCGTCTCATTCTTGTAACATCACACTACCGTGAATCCTGGGGATTGGATTTGCAAAACATCTGCGAGGCGATCAAGGAAATTGTAAAAAAACATTCTGACGTTGTTGTTGTCTATCCTGTTCATCCAAATCCTATTGTAAAAATAACGGCCGAGAAAATCCTCGGAGGTCTCGACCGTGCCCATCTCGTCAAGCCACTTGACTATGTGACATTCATTAATGTCATGAAAAAAGCTTATCTGATTCTTACGGATTCCGGCGGTTTGCAGGAAGAGGCGCCGACAATGAAAAAACCATTGCTTCTCATGAGAAATGTTACCGAAAGGCCAGAGGCGTTTGAAGCCGGAATCGCGAAAATTATCGGTACAGACCGGAGAAACATTGTTCAGGAGGTAGGTAACCTCTTGAATGATGCCGATCTTTACCGAAAAATGACCAGTCTTAATAATCCTTACGGTGACGGCAGGGCCGCCGATAGAATTGTAACAGCCCTGTTCCGATGGGCAAACGGAATAAAACCGCTATTAACTCCGTTTGTAGAATTTGAACCCCAGGCTGTTGAACTGGATCAGGTGTGCCAAAATCGCTAATTTATTATTACCGAGCCTATCGTGGACTAACATGGGGAAAGTGATTTCTATATTTTTGGATTTTTGAAGTGTCCGCTTCGAAGGAAGTGGACACATTCGGCCATTACCGTCTCGTCATTCATAATAAATGGATGTGACGCGTGGACAACGAGAAAATCAGCCAGACCATGAAGAAGCACTACATGCTCAATAGGCGCGGCATATACCTGACTGGTTACGAAAACCATGCAAAAGACAGCAAAAACTTTCGTGAGATTTAAGAGTGCCATATTCGGGGAAGGAATTTTCCAGTCTGCGCGGCGTAAACCCGGTATGCATCGCGATATTTCTCGAGCATCATATTTTCTTCCCTGATGACGAGCAAGTACCAGATTGGATGCAGCAATATAACAAAGAGCAGGATAATCCATGAGTTCAGATAAAAGGCAAAGCCCGGCAGCATAAAGGTAATCCATGCGGCATACATAGGATGACGAAACCACCTGAAAGGGCCTGTAGTGCAGAGTTCATCCTTATTCCACCAGTTTCGCAGTATCCACATACTCCAGAAATTCAGGACCAATCCGATCATAATAAGTATCACTCCAATAACTTTTAACAGTGTCGGATTTGCAAGTGTCGTTGGCCACTCCAGAAAGCGATTTGTCCAATAAGCTATTACTAACCACACAAAACTGATAGCGGCGCCAGTCGGCCCTACACCAAATAATCTCTGTTGTCTGCTAATATCCATTTTATTGTATTATACAAAACTTTGCATTAGTAAGCATTGTGTCTGGTTATCCTTAAAGCAAACCGTCGTGAAGCAAGGAAGCTTGGTCTTTTGCGTTAAGCAAAAGTTCCGAAGTTGAACGCGAGCGAATGGAGCCGCTGGAGTGGAATGAGCGTGTTTGCGCGGGATAATTCGGCACAATGCTATCTTCGTGAGAGACTATTTTTTATCCCCCCACCGCCAGTTTGTTTTTTCTCCCTTCCACCAGCAGATCAGAATAAACAGGAGTGACAAACCCAAAGCAACAACTAGGAATAGTTCTCTATTCTGGTTTGGTTTGATGACGAATATTGCCAGTATGACTAGACCGATATAGACAAACATCGCTACCCATCCCTGCCACGCGCAAGGCAATCCCCATCCCCATCCGTATACTTTGGCCGGAAACCAAATATTCCGCTTTTTTTCCGTCATAATCCCTCCTGTTATCGTTAATCGTGCCTGTATAGTTTACGCAGTTCCTTCTTAGCCTGTTCGAGAATGCCCAACTGGTTTTTATTGAGAGTTTTACCTGCGCGGTTAATATAGAAAACGAGCATCGACATGGCGGAACGGAATGGCTCAGCCTTACGGCGGGTACTGCCATCGGCGGATCTCTTGAGTGACAACGCTATTTGCCTCGCGTCATTCCAGGTAAATACGCCTTCCTCCAGGTCCAGCGCGTTGCTCTCTTTTGCCACCCTCCCTGACCATTTCCTGTCCGGCGGTGAATTTGATCTTGTTGACATCTCACATACCTCAGGCTCTGCACATGGACGTTATCAAGTACCATTCAACATGAAAGCCAATGCTGTCTTTTTTAACCCAGACAATCCCGCCGTTAGTGAATTCAATGGCGCCTGCGTTTTCATTACCAGTGATCAAGTATGAGACAAATGTTTCCTCTTTTCGCCCATCTACAGACAACGGCCGATAAGGGTCTGCATCTTTCAAAAGGGCCAATCCGTGTTGAACGAAATACAACACCATTTAGCATTCACCTTCATCCCCGTCTTTAATGATGCTTCTCAAAAACTTGACATAGATTCATTCTACGCTTTTTTCATCCCTGTCCCAGGCGTGATCATTGATTGTGGGGTTTACCTCCCGGTCATTCGTCAACAGTTCTTCCTGGATTGAAATTTGCTCACGTGTGCTGAAAATATATCTTTCCTGATTGTGACGATGAGCTGCAAGGACCGGCAGCGCCGCTTCGTCGTACTTTATGAAGTTCTGTCCTGCCCTTGTAGCGCTGTATTTTCTGAAACCAAGTTTAACAAGGACATCGACGCCAATTCGCACTGATGTCTCCAGCGATTCCCGATAAATGTTGGATACACCCTCATCAATAAGTTCATAGGCATCCAAGCGGTTTCTTGCCCTGACCATTATGGTGAGTTGGGGAAACTCTGTTTTTGTCTTTTTTACTAAGTCCATATTGATTTCAGGAGAATCTATCGAAGCAACAAGCACCTTGGCGTGATCAGCCCCCGCGGACTTGAGAATGTCGATCCTTGTGGCATCGCCATAAAAAACCTTGAATCCCATTTTTCTCAGCAGGTCAACCCGGTCCGAATCATTGTCGAGAATTGTCGTATTAATCCCGTTGGCACGTAAAAACCGTCCTATGGTACTCCCAAAGTGACCAAATCCTGTAATAATCACAGGATGTTCCTCTTCTATCCTGTCCGCCTCCTTTTCTGGAATGGCCTCTTTAGTCCCAAAATGAGGAAGGATAAGTCTTTCGCTGATAAGCAGCAGGAGTGGTGTTATAGTCATGCTGATGGCGGTAGCACCCATCATTATATCGACCCAGTAACCGGACAATATACCGAGTTGAGCGATAAATGCGAAAAGAACAAAAGCAAACTCACCGACTTGTGAAAGTGCCAGG
The DNA here is from genome assembly GCA_964644085.1 of uncultured Syntrophus sp. Classification (GTDB taxonomy): domain Bacteria; phylum Desulfobacterota; class Syntrophorhabdia; order Syntrophorhabdales; family Syntrophorhabdaceae; genus PNOF01. Next base: position 17,971 of record CAZXVZ010000035.1, read on the forward strand.
GTAAAGATTGTGTTCTGATCAAAGCTCAGACAGGCTATTTTTCCTGTTACATGAAGAACGAAAGCCTTGATAATAATAATACCCGCTACAAGAACAGCTATCATAAGCGGGTTGTCTAAGATAAGCCTGAAATTTACAGAAGCGCCTACGGCGATAAAAAACAAGCCCAGCAGTGTGCCTTTGAATGGCTCAATATCGCTTTCAAGCTCGTGACGGAATTGTGAATTTGCCAGAACAACCCCGGCAAGAAAGGTCCCGAGCGCGGGACTCAGACCCACTACCATCATGAGATCGGCTGTCGCGATAACAATGAAAAGTGCTGCAGCTGTAAAAAGCTCTCTGAGACGGACACGGGCAATGAATTTCAGAAGCGGTACAATGATGAAGCGCCCGCCCGCAACAACAGTCCCCACAGCGCCAAGCAGCACCAATGTTTGCGCCCATCCGGGTAATCCCTCAAGCAAACCGTTCGAGGGAGTTTGAGCTGCCGATGTGGCAAGCAGCGGCAAAAGAGCAAGGATAGGGATAACGGAAATATCCTGAAAAAGGAGAACCGCGAAGGAGCTTTTGCCCGATTCCGTTTTTATCAGATTTTTTTCGCTGAGCGTCTGCATAACAATTGCCGTGGAAGACATGGAAAGGGCAAGTCCGCTAGCCAATGCGGCCTGCCAGGAAAAACCGGTGGCCGTGAGCCCGGCAAAGCACAAAACTGTCGTGCCGCCCAGTTGTATGAGTCCTGTTCCCACGATGAGTTTCCGCATACGCCAGAAAGCGGTTGGCTCGATTTCCAGACCGATAAGGAAGAGCATCATTACCACGCCGAATTCGGCAAAGTGCATAATATCTTTGCCTTCCTCGCCGACAAAACCGAGAAAAAAGGGTCCGATAATGATACCGCCAAGCAGATAGCCAAGAACAGAACCCAACCCCAGTCTCTTTGCTATTGGAACAAAAACTATTGCCGTTGCGAGGTAGATCAGAGCATCATGGAGGAATCCGTTACTCATGAAACTGCCCCCCCGTTTTTCGAAACCAGCCAGTCATTGAGGTATTCATATTGAAGTACCGAGGAGATGTGGTAGTCCCCTTGTGCCAGTCTGTTCAGCAGATTGTGATAGAGTTGCCGATAACGCTCCGTATCTTTCTCAGTCAGCAGATGGGTACCGTGCACGACAAAAGGGGGTATGTAGGTCATCTTGCAAAAGTGTGCCGTCTGCTCGAAAGGGCCCAAAAATTCTCTTATGGTAAAACCGTTGTGGCCGCCTCTAACATATGTGTCTCTCGTCCCTCCCGCAGTCAAGGCATTAAAAATAATCTTACCTTTCAGATTGTCTCCGTTCTTTCCATGTGCCCAGCCATATTCAAGCACCAGGTCGATCCATTGTTTTAAGATTGCCGGCACTCCGTACATGTACAACGGATGATGCCAGACAACAATGTTATGGGCCAGCAGCAGGGTTTTTTCCCGATCTGTATCAATATTGAAATCAGGGTATTCTTCATACAAATCGTGGAGAGTAACCTGGCTCAGATTTCTTACATTCTTCAGTAACGCACGGTTTATCCTTGATTTTTCAAAACGCGGATGAGCAAAGAGAATAAGAATATTTTCCATGAAAACAAACTATTGTATCACACAGAAGACGGCAATAACAATGATATACAGCAGGCGGGGGAGCGCGCATCTTCCGTGACTTTAGATGAACGGATTGCGAGAGCATCTTTGGCCTGGGATCGGAAGAGGCAGCGCTACATGAAAGTGATTTTTGGCGGTTTACGGGCCGGAAGCCGTTGATGGCGAAATACCGGATACCCGAGCATCATGGGATAGTGGTGCGAATGGCCGTCTGGTATGCCCGCTTTCTCCCTGAGTGTTGGTACTGCGAGAAGCGCCCCCTGAAGCAATCCGGCCCAGCATGTGCCAAGGCCCATTGTCGGGGCCAGTAGATCAAGATAAGCGAGAGCAATGGACACATCGGTAAGCCCGTAAGCGGACTGTCTAGGCGCGGACGCCACAATGAGCGCCGGGGCGTTCCAGAGCACGGAATCACGCCCTGCGTCCCAGGCAGAGACCACGTTCGGAAGGTAAGGGCTCGCTTTGGCCAGTGAAGGGTTATTCTTCAATGCGTCGCGCATCCATTGGACCGTAACGGAAGCCAACTCTTTCATTCTTGCCTGGTCAGTATGCACACACCAGTGTACCGTCTGCCTGTTGCCTGCTGTGGGTGCGTATCGAGCCGCTTCAATGAGTCGTCTTATCTTCTGTTCTTCCACTGGCTTGCTATCATAAATACGAATTGATCGACGCGATCTCAGGAACTGCGCGGCCTGTGCTTCATCGATCACAAGGTTTTCGTCAATGTGAGAAGAGAGTTGCAATGGAACACGTTCATGATCGAGAGCGCCATGCGGGCAGACGGTAACACAATGGCCGCACCGCGTGCAGGCGATTTCACCGCCGGGGATCATTTCCGGGAAACCGTTATTCTCCGAAAGTCTAATCAATGCAAATGGGCATTCCCTGACGCAGATACCATCTTTTTTACATTTCTCTTCATCAACCTTTATGAACCCCACACTTTCTCCCCGCTTTCAGAGTGATTCGCTTCGGTTCGAATGAAAACAGATGAACCTGAAAAAAATATCATTTACGGCCGAGGCACCCTCACCTGATCGTTGTTATCTGACGAAGAATAACACATGAAAAGAGCAGCTGTCGAGTGCTGAGAA
>CAZXVZ010000036.1:0-20637 GCA_964644085.1 uncultured Syntrophus sp.
TACACCCTATCCTACACTCTTTCCCTACACGACGCTCTTCCGATCTGGTTATCACAACGCCTTTCAGTTTTGTTGCGACGACACACGCTCTTCACTGGAATGGTATCAAACCGGTATTCTGCGATATCGATCCAATATCTTACAACATAGATCCAAGAAAAATAGAGCCTGCTATTACGCCAAAAACTACCGCCATCATGCCGGTTCATGTCTATGGAAATCCTTGCGATGTTGCTGGTATACAAGATATTGCAGAAACATATGGATTAAAAGTAATTTACGACGCCTGCCATGCCTTCGGTGTTACATTGAACAACAACTCTATTTTAAATTTTGGGGATCTCTCAGTGTTGAGCTTTCACGCTACAAAAGTTTTTACCACATTTGAGGGGGGCGCCATTATTAGCCATGATGAAAGAACGAAAAAAAGAATCGATTTCTTAAAAAACTTTGGTTTTGCCGGAGAAACAACTGTTGTTGCTCCAGGGATAAACGCAAAAATGAACGAATTCCAAGCAGCGCTTGGCATGCTGCAACTTAAATATATAGACCAATCCATTCAAAGGCGAAAAGAGATCACGGAACATTATCGACGGAATCTTCATGAAATACCAGGAATAACTTTTCCAATAGATCTTCCCGAGGTTCGCCATAACTATGCTTATTTCCCTATCCTTATTGACGAAATAAAATTTGGTAAATCAAGAGATGATATTTATGATGAACTTAAAAAACACGGCATTTTTACACGGCGATATTTTTTCCCTCTTATTAGTCAGTTTCCCACGTACCGTGGACTGGAATCTGCCGCACCCGGCAATTTACCTATAGCGGAAAATGTAACACAGAGGATTCTCTGTTTGCCGATTTATCCTGAGCTTAAAAAAAAAGATGCCAAAAGAATTATTGATGTGATTCTTGGGAAGGAAAAGACCGCAAAGTGATTAATTTTAAAGCAGTCTATTTTTAATTGACATACATTAATTGAAAAGGTAATTCAATATTGAGCGGGCAAAAAAAGAAATCAAAAATAGACGGTATAATTATATTCTCCGGTTTCAATGAGCGGTCTGTTATTGCGCTATGTCGTACTCTTGAAGCATGCAAGGTGGAGTTCCACATAATAGCGCATAGCCCAAATGATGTGATATTAGACACTATTTATGCCTCGTATGTTTCGTCCATACGAACCAAACCAATGCTTGATATTGATGATTTATATAATTGCATTGAAGTGACACGGGCAGGTACCAACAGAAAATTTGCTATTGCCCCGACATCCGAAGCATTGAACCTGTTTCTTTTGGACCATCGCCACCGTATTGAACAGTCAGGTGATATCCTTCCGCTCGTTTCTAAAGAGCTTTATCGAATGCTATCTGACAAGATCAGTTTTATTGATGTCTGCCGGCAATATTCTATTCCTGTGCCGAGAGAACTGTCTTCATTAGACGTTCATGATCTCCCTATTGTTGCCAAGCCTCATCGGGAAAACACCTCTGATGGGCGGAGATGCTATCCATTACTGTTATATACTGAACAAGACTTGGAAAAATTTGCCGGGAATATCGATAATAATCTATATTTTCTTCAGACGTATATCCGTGGTCCCAGTTATTACCTGCAGTATTATTTTCATTCATCAGGTCAAGTGGATCGTTTTTCCATGCGGAACCTCGTACAACAGCCTGAAGGGAAGTCTATAATAGCGGCTGAACCGGCTTGCTTACACCTCGATAAAACTTATAGGATATTTGAGATGCTTTTACAGGATTTAGGTTTCACGGGACTGGTCATGATTGAGATAATGTTTGAAAATGATTGTTTTTATATGATTGAAGCTAATCCCAGAATGTGGGGACCTGCTCAACTCATGATAGATGCAGGTTCAAACCTCTATGTCAGCTTAATTAACGATCTTTTTGGGTTTGAACTTCCTTTAGACATATGCGAAAAATCGGTAAATCCTTTGTATTTCTGGTGGGCTGGATTCTGGGAACCTCAGCTTAAGGGCAAGTCTATGAAATGGTATTGCCCACCGTCTTTTTTTTGGGAAAAGTATCCTGAGTTTTTTCGATCGGAAATATACAACCGGGAAGATACACGTAACATTTTTCTTAAAGAAGCTAAAGAACTGCCAATTCCAGTGCGGAATATTTAATACTTGTGGAAATAGCAAATGCTGTGGTTTGATATTTTCTTATTTTGATTCTTAGGAATTCAATGGTTGAGAACAAAAACTTCTTAGCGGAATTACACAATTTATATGCTGATAGTTCAAAACATTCCACCTATCAGAATATCCCTCAATTTGTTCGGGATGCTCTGGGTTATACTGAAACGATTAATGAAACCTGGCGTGGCGACAGCGCGCGATGGGAATACATGCAGAATAATCTCAATTTCGAAAGCCAAAACATTCTCGACGTTGGCGCGAATACAGGATTCTTTACATTGAGTCTTGCGCACAAATATCCAGATTCTACCATCACGGCTATGGAAGGAAATGTTAATCACGCGGAATTCATCAGTCTAATTACAAAATATTTTGTAATGAGAAATGTTAAGGTTTTGTCACAGTATCTTGACCTCTCAGCGCTTAGTTCATTAGGAAAATATGATACTATCCTGCTTTTTAATATTATGCATCATGCCGGAGTTGATTTTGACCTAGATCTTGTTCCATCTCAAAAGGATCTGTTTGGGTATCTTGTAGTATTTATGAAAAAACTGGGGGAACATTCCAGAAAAATTATCTATCAGATGGGCTACAATTGGGGCGGTGATAAGCGGCAACCTGTCGTTGTACTTCATGATGACACGGGTAAATGTTTGTACACCTGCCATTTCCTTCGGCAGGCGGGTTGGAAAATTGATTCAATAGCAATCACATATGCATGTCATGGTGCTATCCCCGTCCTGTATAAAAACGTACCTCAGGATATAATCTTTGCTGCCAACGCTCTTGATGAGAAAATCTTACACGAAGGGTTATGTGAGCTCTACGATCCGATGATGACTTCATTTAGCGAGTTCTACAGACGCCCCATATTTATCTGTAGCAAAGACTGAGAGTATTAATGAGAAAAGTAATAACATCAACAATAGATCTAAATTGCATACATTCTTTACAGAAAGAATATCTAAGAGATGAAAAGGAAATCAACAAGGTCGAACCATTAGTGTCTGTTTGGGTGATCACCTATCAGCATATGAACTTTATAGCGAAGTGTTTAGAAGGCATATTAACGCAAAAAACAAACTTTCCATTTGAAATTGTACTGGGTGAAGATCAGTCCACAGACGGGACAAGAGAACTGTGTATTGAGTATGCAGAAAAAAACACCGATAAGATTAGGCTGTTTCTAAGAGATCGCAAAGAGACTGCTTTATATGATAATAAAGGGGTATTTTTTAAAAGTATAAATGGAATTCTTACGATAAAATCTTGTCGCGGTAAATATATAGCTATGTGCGAAGGAGATGATTACTGGACCGATCCCGATAAGCTACAAAAACAATTCAATTTCCTTGAAGCGAATCCAAATTACGTTATATGTTCCCATGACATGAATGCGGTTGATGAGAACGGAGCTTTCATAGAATCATTCAAACTACCTGACGAAGTAAAGAAATCCTTTTCAAGCGAGGAATTAATAAAAGCACCATGGATACCAACCCTTACGAGATTTTTTAGAAATGTTGTTAAAGATTTACCGGATGAATATATTCAGATGTATTATGGCGATACTTTTATTATGTCTCTTCTGGGCCATGCCGGCAAGGGTAAATTTTTGACCGATGTAAAACCAGCGATTTATAGAAAACATTCAACTTCAACCTGGTCGGGACTTGACGATATTAAAAAGATGTTTATATCAGGGCATACGTCTTTATGGATACATTATTATTATGAAAGGATTAAAGAGCAAAAATACAGTGATTACTTCAAAAAAATAGCAATAGACTATTACTTCACAAAAGCCTTAACAATGTTTGAGGCCAATCCTGGTCATGAGCAAGAGGAAATCATCAGGAAAATATTTACTGAATATACGGAGGTTATTGATAGTGTCTCCGAACGAAAATTAAAGAAGATTTTAAAAACTTCTAACCTGTTTATTGAACGTTCAAAGTGCGAGAGCATGAAACAAGATGCGTATCGCTTGAAGGAAATTGCCTGTTATCCAGACGCAAAACAAAGAGGGCTTATCACAAGGGATGAAGATGAAATATTACTTGATCAAAGAAAATCAGCTTATCAAATAAAGAATCAGGATTATGAACATTTAGACAAACTGTGCAGACAATCGGCAAATGCCATATTGGATCGTTGGCTTACTCAAAAAGGTTGGGAGAACAAAAAGATACTTTACACGAAATATTTTGAAACTGTGACTTTCCTGAAAAGCGTTCAACAACCTGCTATTTCGGTCATCGTTGTCTCTTGGCGCCTACATCGAGATAGTTTGAAAAACTTTCAGATTTTAGAACAACAACGGAATCAGCACTTTGAGCTTGTTTTGCTGGATAACGGTGGGAAATTGGGAGAGATGGATTCCCTTAAATTATTTGTTGACACATATGTGCGATTAAACGCTAATACGGGTGTTTGTCTGGCCCGGAACGTCGGGGCGCTTTTCGCTAAGGCCCCAATACTTTTTTTTCTTGATGATGATTGTTTCCCGTCAGATAATTTATTATCTGCCCACATAGCACAATACAGTTGTTACGATATTGTCTGTGCACGGGGTGCAATTAAGCCAAAGACAAGTAACCGACTTAATAAAAAAGCCATTCATTATTATCTAGGGCCAAACCCTTTCCCTATATATCCCGATACCGGGGGCAATTTTTCCATCAGGGCGGGATTATTTTTTAAAATCGGCGGCTGGGATGATCGTATCACCTTTGGATGCGAAGAGGTAGATCTTTCTCGCAGAATTATTGATATAGAACCGGATTTGCGAAAGCAGATCTATAACCCCGAAGCAGTGATATACCATGATTACGCAGTTGATAATGAACACCTTGCTGAAAAAATGAAAAAACAGGAAGAATCCAGAAGATATATAAGACAAAAACACCCAGATTATGACAATTTTCTTAACATGTGGAAACCCTTCTGGCAAAGACCTGATACCCTCATCAAAATAGGTCCAGCCGCCATTGAGCGGACTTCTTTAGATCAATCTGTCACACAGTCTAAGATTCCTATACCGATGAAAGATCCTATGAGATATCCTACTTTTTCCAACGCTGATGATACAAAAAGTCCTGTTCATCGTGAATCACCATTGATCACTGTGATTATGGCAGCGCACAATGCCGGAGCGCATCTAAATGAGGCCGTGCGAAGTATCCTGGAACAAACTTTTCAGGATTTTGAGATTATTATTATCAATGATGCATCGATAGATGAAACAGAAAAGATACTGGAACGGTTTGCCGATCCAAGAATGATGATTATCAGAAACAGTAAGAATATAGGACCAGCAGGATCACGGAATGAAGCACTCGCCATCGCGAGGGGCAACTATATTGCTATAATGGATGCTGACGATCTCTCGTTACCCATGCGTTTTGAATCGCAATTGAATTTTCTTGAGTCAAACCCTGACTACGCTCTTGTGGGAAGTTACGCATACCAAATTGATGAATCGGGTCAGTATTTATCTGTTATAAAAACTCAAACTGCAAATGAAGAAATAAGAAAGGTTCTTGTTCTGAGGAACAATTTTGTGCATGGGAGTGTAATGATAAGACGAAGTGTACTATTGGAAATGGGTGGCTATGACAAAAGATTTAAATATGCCCATGACTACGACCTTTTTTTACGTATTGCTGAGCGTTACCAGATTGCCAATCTTTCTGAACCCCTCTATTGTTGGAGATCATCATCTTCGCAGATTTCATCTTCCAGGAAGAAAGAACAGGATGATTACGCGGAAATGGCAAGACAAGAAGCTATTGAAAGACAGTTTAAAAAGGTGCAGACAGACAGTTCGTATTTGAAGACACGATCTCCAACTCAGAACGAAACCATTTGTAAAACGGATGAGGACATCTACGATTCCAGAAAAATATTTGATTCTCCAATACCTCAGAGGGACGGTTTCGAACAAATAAGAATTATGGAACTTGAAAGAAGCCTTCAAGATGTTTACAATTCTCGTGGCTGGAAGTTTCTCGTGCGGTATTATAAATTGAGAGATTTACTTGTACGGAAAGCAATAAGATTATTTGGTGTATTTAAAAGAATGTAGAGAGGCTGTAAAAAAAGCGGTAATTTATTTGTTTTATGATGTCTGTGCGATATTATTGAACGAAAACGTGGAGGGTATGGCATTCATATCATTTATAAATCTGCTGTATTTATAATTTGTTGAATGATCTGGTGCTTAAACTTACAGGGTATGTAGAAGGAAAGTATTTATGAAAAAAATGCGGGATAATCTTCCGTTAGTATCGGTCATAATACCCACCTACAATCGTCCAAAAATGCTTGTTGAAGCTATTCAGAGTGTCCTTAATCAAAGCTATGATAATTGCGAAATAATTGTCATAAACGATGCTGAAATTAATTTAGAAAATCTTATATCAACGCTTAACCAGAAAAGAAACATTTCATACATAAAACACAGCAGAAATAAAGGATTGGCGGCTGCTCGCAATTCTGGAGTTAAGATCGCGAATGGTAAATACATTGCCTATCTGGATGACGACGATATTTATTACCCAAATCACATAGAAATTTTGGTTAAACATTTGGAAAAGGGTGACTACTGCGTAGCATATACGGACGCGTATAAGGCCATACAGACATGGGAAAATAACAAATACAATATTATAAAAAAGGACTTACCTAATTCATACGATTTTGATTGTGATCATATTCTAACTGAGAATTACATTCCTGTACTCTGTGTAATGCATCGAAAGGAATGTATTGATAATGTTGGTATGTATGACGAGAATCTCCAGAGAACGGAGGATTGGGATCTTTGGATACGGATGTCTCGTTTATACAAATTTAGCCACATTAGAGAGGTAACATGTGAGTTTAGATGGAGAGACGACGGTACATCAATGATGACAGGAGAAAAACTCGAATTTTTCTGGGCTACCCTCAATATGTTTCATAAATATACTACTTTTACAGAAGGCAAATCGAAAATTATTAAAAGACACAATGCCATTATTGCGGAAGCTATCAAAAGCATGGAGGCGGCCGCGGAAGAATCGCTGTGCTTACCCGACGCGAAAACTCCTAGATTATTTTGTATTGATCGTATAGAAGAAACCATAACTATATTGGATTTTCTCAAAAATAAATATCCCGATAATTTATTAGCAATCAATAGAATCATTGACTTTTTGAAAAAAAGAATGAAAGTCATTCAAGTGGGCGATGAATCAGTAGAGCAGGAAGGATTATCAAGGAATGTCAAATATGGAATAAATAAAGAGACAGAATTTAATGAACTGGATACGAGAAACGTTGTAGCTAAAAAGGACATGTTAACAAGTTCCACACTTAATGCGCCGCAGGAAAACATAGAAGCAAAGACAGATGATTATTCAAATGGCACAGGAGGTGTAGATTATCCACAGAATAGAGTCATATTTTATGAAAGAAGGATTGAGAATCTCGAAGAGCGGCTTAATTTCTTCCTTCATATTTTTTACAATTCGAACGGCGGAAGGTTATTATTAAGGTATTATAAGCTTCGAGATCGATTTTTCCCCGAACTATCAAGACAAAAAAAAATTGTCAGCAATATTTCAAAATTCGCAGGTAAAATGCGGAACATGATCACGCATAGGAAATGATTTGTGTTTCTGTCAATATAAAACAGTTATCAATACCTAAGAGTTTAGATGACAGGACTTATAAAGTTTCACACTGGATCCAAGAGGGTGAAAGAATGCATAATAGGTTTGCAAGAAAGAAGCAAAAGATATTATTTGTATATTATAGGCTGAGAGAAAACCATTTCCATTGGGTTCGTCATATGAAACCAGCGATGAAAGCCGTCGGGAACATGCCCGCTATTATAAGCATAACGACCATTCGCAAGTCATTCTTTTACATAACACGACATGGGCTTCGAAAGTTTATAAATAAGACGAAGGAACATATGCTTTTTGATGCTTTGTACCAAAAATGGCTACGAAAGAATGTTGAAGAACCTCAAGAACGAACAAATATTCGAAATATGATGGAACCGAAAATCAGCATAATCGTACCGGTATATAATACCAAGAAGAAACATTTGATAAGCATGATAGAGTCGGTAAAATCCCAAACCTATCCTCACTGGGAATTATGTATTGCGGATGGCAATAGCAAGGAAGCCTATATTAAAGCAATTCTTTCTAAATACTTCCTTGATGACCAAAGGATTAAAGTGATGTTTTTGGATCAGAATGAAGGAATAGCAGGCAACTCTAACGAGGCCATAGCACTTTCATCTGGTAATTATATTACCTTCTTGGACCATGACGATATGTTACCGAAATACGCGCTTTTTGAGGTTGTCGGAGCTATCAACGAAAACCCACAGGCTGATCTTTTTTACTCTGATGAAGATAAAATTACGGATGATGGAAGTATGAGGCTTGAGCCTCATTTCAAACCTGATTGGAGTCCGGATACTTTGAGAAGCTATAACTATATTGCGCATCTGACTGTCATAAGGAGAGAACTTCTAAACAGGATCGGCTGGTTTAGAACTGGGTTTGATGGGAGCCAGGATTATGATTTGATACTCAGGGCCACCGAACAGACACAGAACGTTGTACATATTCCTAAGATTCTTTACCATTGGAGAATAATCGGAGGATCTACATCAGCAGATCCTTTAGAAAAACCATATACCCACATATCGGGAAGAAAATCTCTTGAAGATCATTTAAAGAGATTGCAAATAGAAGGCAAGATTGAAGATGGTATCTTTCCAAATAGCTATAGAGTAAAGTACGAGCTTAAATCCTCACCCCTTGTGTCGATAATAATTCCTAACCGTGATAATCCTATGGAATTATCCGCCTGTGTCAGATCAATAGAAGAAAAATCAACGTATAGAAACTATGAGATTATTATAATGGAGAATGGCAGTGTTGAAATGCAAACCTTTGACATATATTCAGGGTTTAGAGGTGTTGACAATATTCGTATCTTCACTTGGAATAAACCCCAGTTCAATTATTCACAGATAAACAATGATGCAATAAATCTTGCAAGAGGAGAAATCGTTCTATTTCTGAACAACGATATAAAAGTAATAAGTCCGGACTGGATAGAAAGCATGTTACAGCATGCAATATGTGAAAACGTTGGTTGTGTTGGAGCAAAACTATATTATGAAAATAATACTGTACAGCATGCCGGTATAGTAATTGGTTTATGTGGAATAGCCGGTCATCCCTTTAGAGGTTTTTCTCGAGGGTCACACGGACATAAAGGCAGACTGAATGTCATTCAGAACGTAAGCGCTGTGACGGGAGCATGCCTTATGATGCGGAAGAGTGTTTTTAATGAAGTGGGTGGCTTTGATGAAAGATACCCATTGGCATTTAATGATGTTGATCTGTGTATGAAGATCAGGCAGCGAGACTATTTGGTTGTCTATACACCTTACTCAGAGTTGTACCATTGTGAGTCAAAAAGCAGAGGTTATGAAAACACTAGTGAAAAACTGAAGAGATTTGAAATGGAAGCTCAACTTTTTAGGGAAAAATGGTCCGCTGAACTTCAAAAAGGGGATCCATATTACAATAAAAATCTTACTCTAAAAAGGGAAGACTATACTCCTGATGTCTAATGTCAGCATAATCATTGTCAATTATAATAAAAAAGAATTGCTTAAAAAATGCTTAAATAGTCTATTTGCTCTAGACTTTAACGATTTTGAAATTGTTGTTGTCGATAACGGGTCAACCGATGGATCAGTTGAAGAAATAAAGAAAATTTTATCTATTTCTTCTGACTTGCCTCTTATTAAACCGGTCTATCTTCCACATAATTCAGGCTTTTCCAGAGGCAATCTTGAAGGTGTACAGCATGCTCAGGGGAAGTATATTGCCCTTCTCAACAATGACACTGAAGTCCACAAACAATGGCTTCAAGAGCTTGCAAAGGCAATGGATGATCATAAAGATGTTGGGATATGCGCATCGAAACTTATTGTCCATAACAAGAATACAATAGACAGTGCCGGTGATGGTTTCGCGCGATCACTTCAGGGCTATAAAAGAGGGGAGGGCCATGATTCCAATGAATTCAATTACCAGGAATATGTTTTTGGCGCCTGTGCGGGAGCAGCATTGTATCGTCGTGATATGTTGGAGGACATAGGTTTTCTTGATGAAGATTTTTTCTTAATACATGAAGACACAGACATTAATTTCAGGGCTCAACTTGCGGGCTGGAAAGCATTATACGTGCCAACCGCAATAGTGTATCACAAAGTAAGGTCTTCGATAGTAGACATGAGTGACATCGCCGTATATTACACCATAAGAAATAGAGAATTTGCACGAATCAAGAATGTACCGTATCTGGTGTTTCTCAGATATTTGCCGTGGTTTATAATCAACGAAATAGGCGAATTTGTTTTCTTCGCTCTTAAACACAAACGTTTTAGTTTATACTTTAAGGCAAAAAAGGACGCATTAAAACTGGTTCCTCTGATGTTGAAAAAGCGTAGGCAGATTATGAAAAACAAAAGAGTGTCGAATAAATACATCATGAGTGTGTTAACGCCGGTGTGGGAGAAAGATTTTTTATGTTCGAAACTCAGGAGGTTTTTCCGTGGTTAGCATTGTAATCCCAACCTACAATGCTGGAACAAGTTTGCCTAAATTACTGCGGTCAATAGAGCGCCAAAACGTTTTAAAAGAAGTGATTATTGTAGATTCTTCTTCACCTGATGACACAATCGATGTTGCCAAATCGTTTGGTGCTAATGTATTGTCTATCAGAAAAAAGGAATTCGGACACGGTAAGACAAGGAATCTTGCAGCATCGAATTCAAAAGGAGAAATAATTGTATTCTTAACGCAGGACTGTATTCTTGCGGGTGATGAAGCAATCTCGGACCTCACGGAATACCTCAAAGAAGAAAGAATAGCCGCTGCGTATGGTAGGCAGATCCCCCGGGAGAATGCCATCCCTACTGAAAAATTCGCGAGGCTTTATAATTACCCGGAGGTGCCGATAATTAAAAACGGGGAACAAGTGGAGGAAATGGGGATAAAAACTTTCTTTTTCAGTAATGTTTTTTCAGCGGTACGGAAAAAAGAATTTATGGAACTTGGAGGTTTTCCCGAGAACCTTATCATGTTTGAAGATATGTTGTTTGCGGCGAAGTTGATCGAGCGGGGATATAAAATAGCTTATGTGCCTGAAGCGAAAGTAATTCATTCCCATGATTACTCCTTGGTTCAGCAATTACGAAGATATTACCAGGCTGGCGTTTCTTTCCAGAGGAACGCCTGGTTTGCGAAATATGCTGGCGCCAATAAGGAAGGTGCCGCATTCTTAAGAGAGGAAATAAAATTTTTACTTAAAGAAAAGAAATACAAATGGATGCCTTACGCCCTGCTTGAAGCGCTGTTTAAATATACGGGTTATAAGGCGGGGTTGTATCATGACAAGCTGACAGATTTTGCAAACAAAGAGGCTTTTTCTTAAAATGGTTAGCAATAAATATTTAAATAATTTTTTCATAATGTTGACGGATGTCACTGTTATTTATGCATCATTTGTATTAGCGTATTATATGAGAATGATATCCGGTAGCTTTTTTGAATTGGTTCCGTTGAGTCATGATTTTTCTCTCTACCTTGGCAAGTGGTGGATTCCCTGTGCTATTATCGGCTCAATCGCCCATCACAGGGGATATGGGATTATTGTGAGTTTTTGGGATGACGCCCTATTGATCTTTAAGAGCCTTTTCATGTCTTTCCTGATTGTGTGGGTAATTTTTTCCATGCAAAAGGAAGCCGAGACGGTTTCAAGGATTATTATCACTGCCGGTTTTACCTTTATGCTGATTTTCATGCCTCTTTCACGAGGTGTCCTGAAATATATCTTGTACAAAATCATGGATTTGCGGGAATACGCGTTAACGCTTGGAGAAGAAGTATCGAAAACCGTTGATACCCTGAAGGGTTTTTTTAATAAAGAATGGTATTCCGGTTATAAAATTGTAGGTAATGTGAGGAACGATTCGGCACATAGGGGAAAAATAAATGCTTTATTTTTACCGATGGAATATGCCAATGATGAAACAGTAAAAGAGTTTAAACCCAACGCGAAGGATTTGATCATTGTTTCTGAAATGTCGGGATTATCTTTTATGGATACGGAAATTAAAACGTTTCTTGACAGAAATATCGCCCTTATTGCCACAAAAAACGGTCTTCTGCAAAAGCATGAAGTATTTCTCAAACGGGTTTTTGATCTTTTAATTGCCGTATCAGCTTTGCTTGTATTGTCTCCCTTGTTCATCATCATTCCATTATTTATTAAGTGTGATTCACGGGGCCCGGCATATTTCAGGCACAAAAGGTGCGGGAAGAGAATGAACGAGTTTGAGATGACAAAATTCAGGACAATGAGAATAGATAGTGAGGAAATATTAAAAGAATTCATTAAGGACCATCCGGAAACGATTATCGACCTTGAAGAAAGAAATAAGATAGAAGATGATCCGCGGGTGACAAGAATTGGAAATTTTTTGCGTAAGACATCACTTGACGAACTCCCTCAGCTTCTAGATGTTATCCGGGGGAATATGTCAATTGTGGGCCCGAGACCCGATACTATTGAGGCAATTAACAGGTATTATGTGCAATATAATGAGATTTATGAAAATATCAGGCCCGGTATAACCGGTCTCTGGCAGGTGAGCGGCAGAAGCGAAATAGAATATGCTAAGCGGGTTAAACTTGATTATTTATATATGCTCAATTGGTCTTTGTGGTTTGATATTGTAATAATATTAAAGACATTTAGATCAATCTTAAATCGCAAAGGAGCATATTGATGCTAACTCAAAAAAAATTCTTGACAAAAAAATTGCGTTCTGTTAGATTTATCAAGATGATAGAGTTCAAGCTTGCAAAAAAAATATATAATAATGAGTGTAACGATTTGATTAAATTACCTTTATTTGAAAAATTCAATACCAAAGCACTGTCGGGAAGCTACTATTTAAGGGGAGAATAACATTGAATTTAATAAGTGCTCTTAAGATTTACAGGTTAACTGCCGATAAGTTAATTAATGTTGAATTTAACAAAATAAAGATCGGGCGGAAAGGGATATAATGGATTTCTTCGGACCAGTATTCTTTATAGTGTTTATTGTTTTTGCTGTAGCTCTCTATTTATTCATATGCTACACACTTTACCGTATCGGTAGAAAATTCCAGATCGGCAGTTTTCCGGAATACTGCATACCATTTTATAACGCGTATCTTATTTGGAAATGTGCAGGTGCTCCTCTTTGGAATCTGATAGGTATTTTTCTGCCAATTATTGGCGCAGTAAATGCGTTTCTCGATATTCCCCTGTGGAATTTCATGGGTGTTTTAGTAAGCATATTTAGTTTAGTATGTTCTGTAAATATATGGGGGAAAATTGCCCAACGGCTTGGAAAAAATTATTGGTTATACGGAATATTAACCACGTTGTTTTTCATTCCGGCATTTATTCTCGCTTTTGACAGTTCTTATCCTGTCGGGTATGAAACTGAGTACGAAACCTTAGCTGGGCCATTCGCGCGCTTGGACGCGGCAAAAGAACAGGAAGCTGAGGAGAGGGGGCTCTTTACTGAACAGGAAGAGACAGACAGGAAGGAATATGCTGAAGCGTTTGAAGATACGGCAACAGCGAAATCTCCTTTTGAAGAAACTGAGGAAGATACGGCAAAAGAGCGACTTCCATTTGGGGCAACAGAGGAAACCACTCAAGAAAACGTCGCTGAGAGAAAACAATATAAAAAGAGGAGAAGTCTCTCTTCAGCATTAACGAGCGCACCTCTGCTAGGCAGTTTCTTTGTCAAACAATTTAATGAACTTGTCGGTGTCGATATCGGTACTACAACAATAAAAGTATGTTCGCTGAAAAACAATAGAGGTTTATTTACCGTAGAGAACGTTATTTTAAAAACCTATGACCAGGATTTACTCAATGACGGTCACATTGTAGATATAGACTTTATCGCGAATGAATTAAGAGGTGTTTTTGAAGAAAACAAGATCAAATCCAGAAATGTTGCCTGCGCATTATCAAGCTATTCTGTGATTTCTAAAAAAATTTCAATACCACTGCTGCAGGAAGAAGAGCTCGAAAGAACAATCAATGTGGAAGTTGAAAATGCCATACCGTTCCCTATGAGGGATATTTATTACAGTTACCATGTGATGGGTATCGATGCCGAAAAGCAGAATATGATGAACGTAAAAATAGTAGCCGCGAAAAAGGAGATTGTCGATGCCTATGTTGCCGCCTTTAATATGGCGGATTTAACCCTCCATATATTGGATGTTGATATTTTTGACATTTCAAATATGGTGGAGCAGATTTATAACCCGAAAGAACATTCCGTTGTAGTTGTCGATATTGGGGCCTCCGTGACTAATATTGCAATCCTGAATGGCGAAGAGATAGAGTTTACAAGGGAAATCCTTGTAGGCGGTAAATATCTTACAAGCCTTATCCAGAAATCCGTGAGAATTGATTACAACGAAGCGGAAAGGAAAAAGCTGTCGGCGGACACGAATGTTGCTTACCTTTTTGAGGATTTTATTTTCAATATTGCTTCTGAGATTAATAAGACCATCAGGTTTTATCTCGCCACGAAACCAAAGGAAGATATCGGAAGAATCTATGTCACCGGCGGCTCTTCTCTGCTTCCCGGATTGAAAGAAAAAATTGTGGAAGATACCGGTATACAAGTTGAAGTAATCAATCCCTTTCTGCTGGCAGGTGGTGTGCAGAATGAGGCCTATGAGAATATGAAGGAATTCATGGCTGTGCCGTTATATTTATCGACAAGGATTACGGACTTACAGATATGATAAAAATTAATTTATTACCTTATAAGAGAAAAAAATCCAGCACAATAACAAGAGATTTGCGTGATCTGATTTTAATGCTCTTAGTGGTATGCGCAGGATTCGGAGTGTATTATTATTACAAGGTGTACACCCCGAGGAAAGAATTAGTAGCAAAAATAGAATCCACAAAAAAAGAGATAGCAAATCTGCAACCTATTCAAAAAGAATATAATGAAATTCAGGCGGCAAAAAAAGAGATAGAGAGAAGAATCAAGACGGTAAACAATTTGAAAACTGGTCGTGCCCTGGCAGCGAGATCTCTTTACGACATCTCTTCAATTATTAAAGAAGGTGTCTGGATTAAGAGCATTAAAAAAACAGATAATAAATTTGAAATGGAAGGCCGTTCTTTTGTCAATGAAAATATTTCTGATTTTATAGAATCTCTTTCAAAGATGCCATACATCAAGAATGTTGAACTGAAGAACGTTCAGGATGTCAGTGAAGAGGGGCTCATCATAAAGAAATTCATTATAACAGGGAATATATCAATATGAAAGCCGGATTTGATACAAAGGGACTGACAAGGAAGATAGAAAAAGTACCGGCCAAGTACAAAACGATAATTATACTTCTTATCGCATTGGTAGCTTTGGCTTGTCTTATCTATTTCGTGGCAAGGCCGAAATGGGAAGAAATAAAGCGGCTTGAAAGTGATTACAACCAAAAACAAACTGAACTAAATGCCTTAGTTAATATGAAAAATAATCTGGAAAAATACAGAAAAGAATACGCGCAGATGCAGGAAGTTCTGCAAGACATTTTGAAGCAACTGCCCGAAACCAAGGATATACCGAATTTATTGAGAAACATTACAAGCGTCAGTGAAGAATCGCGGTTGAAAATAAAATATTTTGAACCGAAAGAGATAAGGAATAAGGAGTTTTATTCAGAGCTTCCTTTTGAAATAAAATTCAGCGGACCTTTCCACAACACAGCAGTTTTCTTTGATGGTGTGAGAAAACTGGATCGCCTTGTGAATGTAACGAACTTTACGTTAGAAGCGAAAGGTACGCCAAGAAATGTTGTGTTAGAGGGATCCTGCAGCGCCAATGCGTATGTTTATCTAAAAGAAAAACCAAAAACAGATGCTAAAAAGGCGGAGAAAAAGTGATCAAATCTTTTAAAAATATTTTTGTGATTATTGCGTTAACTTTTATATTCTTTGCCTCCGTGTCGTTTTCCGCTGAAGAAAAGAAAGATTCGCAGCCTGTCAAAGAATCTCAGGTTAAAAAAGACGAAGTTAAATATGATATCGGGGATTTTGAATATAAATTTGAAGGCAGAAGGGATCCCTTTGAGCCGGTCTTAATGAACAAGGTAAAAGAGAAAAAAAGCATAATGGTTGAAAAAAATAAGAAAGCCGTTGAAGAAAAAAAGGGATATGAACTTGAAGAATTGAGACTGGTTGGCGTATTGAAGAGCGACAAAGGCATGATGGCAATGATGGAAAATACCCAGGGAGAAGGAATATTCTATAGAAAAGGAGACCCGCTCAATAATCGATTAGGTATGTGGGTGGCGGATATTTCTGATAGCAATGTGATGTTTGCTTATAAGTTAAAAGGGGAGATAAAGAAAGTTGTGGTTGAGCTCCCCACCAAAAAATAAAAAGGTGAAATATGAGTAAAAAAATAACAATTCTTTTCTTCCTTTTTCTTCTGGTGATACCGTTGTTGTGTTTTGGTCAGACCACAAAGAAAATTCCGAAGGTGAAATTTGACTACGTAGAAGCTGATGTGAAAAACGTCATTCGAAGTCTTTCCGAGATATCAGGGAAAAACGTGATCATCTCGGAGGCGGTAAAAGGTAAAATTACCATGAAGCTGGAAGAAGAAGTATACTGGGATGAAGCATTGGATATTATTGTATCCACCAGTGGCCTGAAAAAAATTGAGTCAGATAACACCATAAGAATCATGACGACAAAAGAGTTCGACGAGGATAGAAAGAGCAGAGAAGCTGAAAGAGATGCGGTCCGCAAGGAACGTCTTGAAAGACAAAAAATGGGTGAAGAATTTATAACGGAAACGGTTTATCTGAATTATACGAAACCGGAAGATATGGAAAAATTGCTGAAAAGCAGCGGAGGAGGAACCGGTGGAAGTGCCGGCGGAACAGCTCAGAGAGGTTTTCTGTCGGAATACGGAACGATAACCCAGGTATCATGGACTAATGCGCTCCTGATAAGGGATACGAAAGAAAATATCGATAACGTGGTAAAAATCATAAAGGAACATGATAAGAAACCAGGTCAGATACAGATTGATTGCAAGATTGTTCAGGCGTCGACAAACTTCTCAAAAGAACTAGGCATATCCTGGGGGGCAAACTATGGTCCCAATAAATCTGCCATGTTAGGAAATAAAGACGTGCAATTAAGCAATTCGATTAATCTGCCGGCGGCTGTTGGCTTGGGATCAGGAGGTTCCTTAACAGCGTTAATCGGCAGCGTGTCCGATTCTTTTTACCTTGCCGCGCAGCTGTCAGCCCTCGAAGCGGAAGGAAAAGGGCGTATATTATCAAATCCCAAGGTGGTTGCATCCGATAACAAAAAGGCGATTATCCAGCAGGGAAAATCAATTCCATACGAAACTGTTTCATCTTCGGGTACACAGGTTACGTGGACCGACGCAACCTTATCCCTTGAAGTAACTCCAACGGTTACCAATGACGGATATGTAAAGCTTGAAATTTTGGCCAAGAAAAACGCGGTGGATTTTACATACAGCCGGCCGACTATCGACAAGAAAGAAGCTCAGACCATCATGTACGTTAAAGACGGTGAAACGGCTGTCATAGGCGGTATATACGAAAGAAATGAAAGCAATTCTGAAAACGGAGTGCCGGGATTAAAAAATATTCCTTTGTTAGGATGGCTTTTCAAGAAAGAGGCAAAAGCCGATGACAAGACAGAACTGCTTATATTCATTACACCGCGGATACTCAATAACTATTATAAAAATGAGGGTTAAATGAAAACAACAACGGTTTTAATTCTCTGTTTTGCAATCTTTTTTTCAACAAACTGCCTGGCGAAAGAGCTGAACAGGGGCTGGATTGTTGGAAATCTCGATGAGAAAGTAAAACTTATGACCGGGGACATGGCAATTATTGATCTCGGCAGAAATAACGGTGTGATAAAGGGTGATATCCTCACCATTTATAAATCCGGAGATACAAAATTGTATAATCCCATAGGAAAATGCTCTGTCGTTAGCCCAAACGATTCATCGAGCATATGTGAAATTATAAAAATCTACAACAATGAGGTCGGTAAAGATGTTGTTGTTGGTGAGAAGCTATCAATAACCGATCCGAATTTATTTCCTGCTATATTTCAACTGCTGACAAAGGTTGTGGAACCATACGAGCCGCATGAAAAAATAACTGTGTACGTGCATAATATTTATGATGAGCAAAGAAATATCACCAGTTTTTCGGAGAAATTGCAGAAGGAAATAAAAAAAGTGTTTTTTCAGAAAAAGAGAATACAGGCGGCGGGAATGAATGTGTCGCAGTCTCTTTTTGCCTATCTTCCGGAAGAATACGCAGAATCAAACCAGATTATTGAAGATTATTTGGAAAAGGACAAGATAGATGTTCTTATCGCAGGTACTTACAAGATAAGAGGAGATAAAATTGAATTAAGCCTGTATAAAGTGGACAAGAAATGGGAGGATGTTGCTGTTGATGTAAACCTGAACGCCGCATCATACGCGAATGTAACTTCGAATGTTGTGACATTTTATAAGCCGGTAGAAAAACAGAAAAAAGTCTTGTTTGACATTCTTTATAAACCAGTACATCATAGGGTTTCTATCAGGGAAGAACGCAACAGCATTATAGATATGGAATCAAAAGACGATCCTTTCCTGGAATATACCTTAAGAAGAATTGATTTCAATATCATTAGTCCCATCGATTTTAGGTTAATCGTTGACAATAATGAGATGAGCTTCGAGAAAACAAAAACGTATCAAATACCCATGACCACGGGAAGGCATGAGATAAGCGCTGTATTTAAAAAAGGATTTTACTCTAATGATTCCCTTGTTTACCCCAGTGATATTGAAGTGAGAAAAGATATTATTCTTATGTTGGACAATCCGGGCGATATCAGGATAGAGGTTTCTGCGAATCCCGTTGGGAAAGAGAATGTTGAATTCAAAATTTTTAAGAAATCTGACATGGTTAGATCAATAATTAAGTCCGTAACATTGCAGAAAAATGGCATAAAATCGGTGGAGACTTTTAAAGATTAGCATTATGTAACAATAGAAATGTCTCTGCATGGAAAAATTAGTAAAATATGTTGCGCGTTTAAGCGCGTATTCTCGCCGTAAATCAGAAGCGTTAATTAAATCGGGAAAGGTCAGAGTAAATGGCGTCATAGTTAAAGACCTTTCTGCCCCGGTTAGCGAGGAAGATTCCCTATCCATAAATGATGAAATATTAAAAACTGGACATACTAAGCTTTATGTCGCACTTAACAAACCGGACGGCTATATTTCTGATCTTCAGGACCCGCGTGGAAGAAACATAGCGCGGAATCTTATTAAAACAAAGGTAAAACTCTTTCCCGTAGGAAGGCTTGATTATCATTCGGAAGGATTGATGATCTTTACGAATGACGGTGATTTTGCGAATATGATTATGCACCCGAGATATGAAGTAGAAAAAGAATATTTAGTGAAGGTCAAAGGATCTTTCACAAAAAATGATGTTTTGATGATGAAAAAAGGTATTTTGATAAATGGTGAAAAATACAGAATCGAAGAAATAAGATTTCTGCAGACTGCAAAAAAAAGTTCATTTCACGGGAAAGAGATTGCGTTGATGAAAAGAGATCGTAATCAACGTACTTTTAAAAAAGAAGACGCGACAGACAGAGAGATCAGAAATACATGGTACAGCATTATTATCAATGAGGGGAAGAATCGGATGATCAGAAAGATAGGTGACGCAATGAGACATCCGGTGCTCAAACTAAAGAGAATCCGTATCGGAAGACTTGAGCTTGGTGATCTGCAACCCGGTAAGTACCGCTACTTCGAGGGAAGAGAAGCTCTTGGAAATGTAACAGGCGAAAAAAAGAAAAATGTTTGATAAGCGGAGAGGGTGGGATTCGAACCCACGGTGCTGCTCGCAAAACGTTGATATTAAAGGGATCAATCTCCTTTATCTAAAGATTGTCTAAAGATTTTTCTGGTCTTAATGTCAATGACCTTTCTCCTCTTGTCTAAAAATTCCTTTTTCTTGTAGTCCGACGGGTGCATATACACGTCGGTGCTCCTACCGTCCTTATGACCTAAGATTTCCTGAATATATTTTTTCTCAGCGCCCATCTCCGCGAGTTGTGTTCCAAGTGAATGTCTCGTAGCAGCATAAAGGTCTTCTGGCACGTCAGTATATTTTCGCCACATCCTACGGCAAAATTCAGGAAGGTATCCGCGCCCGGTGGCGGGATTAATAAAGACGTGTCTCGAAATGTCAGTCTCGTTTC
>CAZXVZ010000037.1:0-20363 GCA_964644085.1 uncultured Syntrophus sp.
TTTTCAGGCCCCGGATTTGACGCCATGTGGACAGACATGTCCGAAATTGTCCGCCCCACTCGCGATGGGATTCACGGGCGTGAATATATCAGTACCACTGTTGACATCGGCCGGAAATTAATGGCCCTCGAATTCGATTCTGCCGGTATGCTTGTTTCAGATCCCCCCCCTCTTGTTGAATTGCCGCTTCCTATTCTATTTGATTTGCTGCCTTTCTCACCGCCCCGGAGACACATTACGTTCGCGCTACTCGAGGCGGCTCGTTTGCTGGACACTTTAGCCCTAGTCCCTCTGAGTGATTTCATGCCCGATATGGAAGAGTACCTCTCCCATATCATCCTCTACATTGAAGAAAATATGTCCAACTTTAATCCCGATCTTATCCAAAAATTACGCATGGTCGAAGTGACGTACAATGAGGAAGCGCTCTCTTTACAGGGAGCACTTAAGAAGATAAACCCGGAACTTGTTGTGGTAATCAGAATGAGATTAAATCCCAGGGCGTCTGATGATGTCTACCGCCTCACGAGCGAGGGCGCCGAGGCAATTCACCTTGTTGCTGACGAATTCGGGCTAGAAAAAGCCCATAAACCGATGTTTATCAAAGAGAGGGTAAAGCAGATACATCTAAGTTTGGTTGAACGGGGCGTGAGAGACCAGGTCACGTTGATTGCGGGCGGTGGTATCGCCATGGCAGAACACGTGGCAAAGCAGATCATCTGTGGAGCTGACCTGATTTCCATAGATATCCCCCTTTTGGTCGCCATGGAATGCAGAGTGTGTCGTCGCTGCAAAGAAGGCATTTCCTGCCCCGTGGAACTCGAGAGCGTTGACAGGGCATGGGGCGGCAACCGTATACGAAACTTGATGGCAGGGTGGCACAACCAGCTTCTCGAAATCCTGGGTGCCATGGGCATTCGGGAGGTGCGCAGACTTCGTGGTGAGATGGGAAGAGCTATGTTCTTTGAAGATCTTGAAAAAGAAATTTTTACCTCCATGGGCACAGAGGGCTAAATATATGGCAAAACAATGTGACACGGTAACTCTCCCTGAGATCAAAACAGCTCACAGCCGCTTTCGTAACGCCTTCAGCAAATACCGGGTAATCATCAACAAGACCTGTACCAATTGCGGGCTCTGCATGGAACTTTGTCCCTACGATGTTTTTAAACCGGGTTCAAAAAGACCTCGCCCAGCAATGGAACACCATTGCATCGGTTTTACGTGCAGTAAGAATGATTATTATTGCGCAGTCAGATGCCCCGAGCGGGCAATCCAGATCATGGCAAACCCCTCTTTTGAGATACTGGGCGATCGGCGATGGCCCGCAGAGCTTTTGGCCAGCACATGGCACATGGCTGAAACAGGCCTGTTGCCTCACCAAGGAATGAATTACAAAACCGGCGATTCTGGTGGAGGATTCGACAAAATCCGCTTCATATTTCCGAAAACACTCCAACGTTCGGTCCCGGATGATAAAATATCAACGGCAATTGAACTAAACCGATCAGGAGATGGGAGACCAAAAATAACGATACCTATTCCCCTCTATCTTGGTGGTATGTCTTTTGGTTCTGTAAGCATTGTGACAATGCTTTCCCGTATAAGAGCAGCCGCGACGATGAATACTTTCTGCTGCACCGGTGAGGGTGGTTTTCCCGAGGAACTTATACCTTATAAAGACCACGTCATCACCCAGGTCGCCACCGGTCTTTTCGGGGTGCGGGAAGAAACTATCAAAAGAGTGCGTATCGTGGAGTTCAAATATGCTCAGGGTGCAAAACCCGGGCTCGGTGGTCATCTGTTGGGTGACAAGGTTACTCCGCGAGTTGCCGAGATGAGGGAGGCCATAGCAGGGAGCGCGCTCTTCTCACCTTTTCCCTTTCATAGTGTCTATTCAGTTGAAGATCATAAGAAACACGTCGACTGGATTAAAGAAATAAACCCGAGAGCGCTGGTATCGGTGAAGGTTTCCACGCCCAGCGATGTCGATATGGTCACTGTGGGGAGCTACTACGCGGGAGCTCATATCGTTCACCTCGACGGGAGTTATGGCGGAACAGGGGCGGCACCCGATATTGCAAAGAAAAACATTGCCATGCCTATTGAATATGCTCTGCCGAAGGTACATAAATTTCTTGTCGCTGAGGGAATACGAGACCATATAACGATTATTGCAAGCGGAGGAATACGCTCAGCTTATGATATGGCAAAAGCAATCGCTATGGGTGCTAACGGAGTCTGTCTCGGTACCGCGGATATGGTCGCCCTTGAGTGCATCCGCTGTCACCACTGCGAATCGGGCCGGGGTTGCGCGCGCGGTATCGCCACTACTGATCCAGAATTGACTGATCTTATTGATCTTGAATGGGGTACTCAACGCATTATTAACATGTACCTTTCCTGGCGCCGTCAGCTTGTTGCTATTTTGAAGCGGTTTGGGATGAAGAGCGTAACGGAACTGGTGGGACGCTTCGACCTCCTTGTTCACCTTGATTATTTGAAAGGCCGGGAAATCAAAGGAGAAATAGATTATTGATTATAATTATGAAGCTTCACACATTGAGGTTATACAATGACTGAGAGAACGATGCGTAATGCAATGATCGAAGGAAGGCGTCATCTCGCAGAAATCACAAAAGGAATTGACAGGAACATTATTGAAGCAGAAGAAGGTGGTTGCGGTGTTACTGGCTTTGCCTGTAACATTCCGGTAAGTGGGCGGCATATCTTTGAACCATCAGTGCAGATGCACAACCGTGGGAACGGTAAAGGAGGAGGCCTGGCCGCTGTAGGGCTCGTTCCTGAAAAGCTGGGGGTAGACCGGAAGACCCTTGATACAGAATTTCTGCTCCAGGTAGCCTTGCTCGACGAGACGGTGGTGCGGGAGCTTGAATCACGGTTTATCCGTCCTTTTTTCACAATTTCTCATGAATCTTTCATCGAAACGGTTGACGACTATCGTGATGTCCCGGGCCTTGAAGTAAAACCACCAGCTGTGAAACGTTATTTCGTGCGTGTTAAGACTGAGGCGCTGGCCCGTTTTCAGAAGGAACACGGCCTTACAATGCTCCCCCCCGATAAGGCGGAGGAAGAGTTCATCTACCAGAACACCTATCAACTCAATCTGGCCCTTTACAGCGCATTAGGGGAAAAACGAGCCTTTGTTCTTTCTCATGGCAGAGACATGATGATACTGAAAATAGTTGGCTACGCTGAACAGGCGGCCTTGTATTATAAACTCGAAAATTTTGACGCCCATATCTGGATTGCCCATCAGCGTTATCCTACAAAAGGCCGGGTATGGCATCCCGGCGGAGCTCACCCATTTATCGGTCTCGATGAAGCGCTCGTCCATAACGGCGACTTTGCCAATTATTATTCCGTCTCGGAATACCTTCGCCAGCGTAATGTTTACCCGCTTTTTCTGACGGATACAGAAGTTTCTGTTCAGGTTTTCGATCTTCTAAACAGAGTCTATGAATATCCTCTCGAATATATTATCGAAGCCCTTGCCCCGACAAGCGAGATGGATTTTGATCATCTCCCTGAAAAGAAACGGCATATCTACCGGCAAATCCAGGCGGCACATATTCATGGTTCGCCAGATGGTCCGTGGTTTTTCATTATTGCCCGAACAGACGTGAAGAACAAACAATTTCAACTCATCGGCATCACCGACACTGCGATGCTTCGACCTCAGGTTTTCGCATTACAAAAAGGGGATGTTGAGATTGGCCTTATCTGCTCTGAAAAACAGGCTATTGACGCGACGCTCGAAAGCCTCGCAAAAGAAGACCCTCGTTTCGGCACTATTGCCGACAGCTACTGGAATGCGCGGGGCGGAAGCTATACAGATGGCGGCGCATTTATTTTTACCGTGAAAGCAAAGGAATCATCTCCGGGTCAGAAAGAACTTTCCTGCTCGGACAAATTTGGTCGAATGATTGACGTACCTGCTCATCAAATACCTCATGATTTTTCTGTCAAGCTTCCTCACCTTCCGACGAGCTGGGTAGATCATCTTAAGGGTATTGTGAAGGAACTTTCCGAGAAAAACATAGACAAAATGTTCTCTGATCTGAAAGGATATCTCCCTCATTGGGACTACGCTCGTTTTTACACCTATCTTGACCTTCTTGTTGCCCTCTCCGAAGAGGACGATTTGAAGGGATCTGTCATCACCTTGCTTAACCTCGTTCTTGACCATCATTTCCCCTTGGGAAATAAAAGACGTCGCAGCATCCTTGAAATGACATCAAAGACACTCAACGTAATTTTCAAAGGAGTTCCCTTGATAAACGACAACGGGACTGTCACGTATGGTCGCCGTATCGATTTTGAAACGCGACAAGCTCTCCGTGAACCCGCAAACAATGAGAACGTACTTGTGGCCGACGCGTCCTTTTTCCCACCCGAGGGTAATGATTCATTCGCTGCACTCATCTCGAATGCATATCAGCTGGGCTGGAAAAATTTTATTTGTTTCGGTCAGCGGGGTCAACGTTTTCTGGGATGCGGTTTTGGTCCAAACACACAGGGCGTACGTATCGATTCCTACGGATCTTCAGGTGATTACCTCGCATCTGGCATTGATGGCCTTGAAATGTACGTCCATGGCAACGCCCAGGATCAACTCGGGCAGATCATGAAGTCTGGCAGGCTTGTCGTATACGGTGATGTGGGGCAGACATTCATGTATGGTGCTAAAGGCGGTGAAGTCTATATCATGGGAAACGCCGCGGGGCGGCCCCTCATCAATGCGGTAGGGAAACCAAGAGTTGTCATCAACGGCACAGCACTTGATTTTCTTGCTGAATCTTTTATGGCCGGAGATCCTTACAATGGCGGCGGCTTCGTAATTCTTAATGGGCTCACTATTGACAAAAACGGCAGTATAATTCCACAGGAAACTCCCTATCCGGGATCGAACCTGTTTTCCCTGGCCTCAGGTGGAGCTATTTTTATTCGTGACCCTCATAAAAAGATCGCTCCTGAACAGTTAAATGGGGGGGAGATAGTATCTTTTACAGAACGTGACTGGGAATTAATCCTTCCCTATCTGCAAGAAAATGAGCGTCTCTTCGGCATCTCCATCAACGAACATCTTTTAACCGTTGACGGACGAAAACAAAAGCCGGAAGAGGTTTACCGCACTATCGGCCCGGTCAAGCTGTCTGTTCTCTCAGGTGCAAATGTTGCAATGCTGATGAACGAAGAATGGGAAGAGGAGTAATAAGCTTGCAAAGAAGGTTACATATGTGTTGCATCATTGGATTTTTATTGTTTCGGATAGTGTCCGGAATTTGTCACAATACAGAGAAATGCTGTTTGTAAAATAAAAAGGATTGAAGATGGATTTGGCTGAAAAGATAAGTAATTCGATAAGACAGCAAGTTACAGCTGCAGGCAAAAAAGTTATTGTCGTTGGTCTGAGCGGCGGCATAGATTCCGCTTCCCTTGGGAGGTCTGCTGAAAACGGAAGTGAGAGTACTTGCGCGAAACTTGGGTATTCCCGGGGAAATTATTAAAAGACCACCTAGCGCAGGATTATGGGAAGGTCAGACAGACGAAGATGAAATAGGGATAAGCTGCAAAGCATTAGATTAGTGTCTTGTGGCTGTTGAAAAAGGTGAAAGGACCGTCAGTCAGAATAAGAACTTAGCCAGGGTAAAACTGATGGTAAGAAATTCACGGCATAAAAGGAAAAAGATACCAGTCTTTGAAAAAAAATGAAATACACGGATTATTTAAAAAAACAGGGGATGTATTACCACACGATAGAGACAACAGAGTATTCACTGATAAAGGAAACATTGGAAATAACTTTCGGTAATCAGTTGAAGGCGGCAAAAATACTGGGGATAAACCGGAATACTTTAAGAAGTAAGATGCGTAAATTAGGTATTAAGGCAGATAAAAATAAAGTACGTTAGTAAAATATTTTTTTAAACGAGAGTGCTCAATGATTAGGCAGTTTCCAGAAAAACAGGGGCTTTATGATCCACGGTACGAGCATGATAGCTGTGGAGTAGGATTTGTCTGCAACATTAAAGGCAAAAAGACGAATGAAATTGTAAGGCAGGGTATTGACGTGTTGCACCGTCTGGCACATCGGGGCGCGGTAGGCGCTGATCCCAAAACCGGAGACGGAGCCGGCATACTTATTCAGATGCCCCATGATTTTTTCAAAAAAATAACAAATGGTACTGAAATAAAATTACCTGATTCCGGTCTATACGGAACAGGTTTGATATTCCTGCCTCAAGATACGGCGGAGCGGCAATATTGTAAAGAATTATCGGAAAAAATAATCAAGGATGAGGGGCAATACCTTCTGGGATGGCGGTCCGTTCCCACTGATGACTCCGATATCGGAAAAGGCGCAAAGGCAACTCAGCCGTTTTTTGAGCAGGTCTTCATCGGGAGAAATAAAAATCTCCTTACTGATCTCGATTTTGAACGAAAACTCTACGTGATTAGAAAACAAATTGAAAATAGCATCCGCGCTTCGAGTCTTGAACAAAAGAAATCATTTTATGTCACCAACATCTCGTCGCGCACATTAATATACAAAGGCTTATTAATGCCTGATCAGGTAGGAAACTTTTTTCTTGACCTAAAAGACGATAGTATTGAGAGTGCTCTATGCCTTGTACATTCACGATACTCCACGAACACATTTCCGACATGGGATTTGGCACAACCCTTCCGGTTTCTTGCCCATAACGGAGAAATAAATACCCTTCGCGGCAATATCAATGGGGTCAGCGCACGCGAGCGATTATTGGCCAGTGAATTATTCGGTACTGATATAGAAAAATTGAAACCTGTCATTGTTCCGGGAGGGAGTGATTCCGCATCTATTGATAACCTCTTTGAACTTCTGGTTTTATCGGGCAGATCACTGGAACATTCCATGATGATGCTCATTCCGGCAGCATGGGAACATGATAATCTGATGGATAATGACCTCAGACATTTTTACAGATACCATGCCTGTTTTATGGAACCATGGGACGGTCCGGCGGCGATAGCCTTCACGGACGGTAGAAATATAGGAGCAGTGCTGGACCGGAACGGCCTTAGGCCGGCGCGATACATCATCACAAAAAATGATCTTGTGGTTATGGCATCAGAGGTCGGCGTGCTGGATATTGATCCCTCGGAAATAGCCTATTCGGGAAGGCTGGAACCGGGTAAAATCTTTTTCATCGATACACAAGCCGGTTCCATTGTAGATGATGCCCAGATAAAAGATCGTGTTTCAAGACGTTCACCCTACGGGGAATGGAATGAGGGTATTGTGGATCTCGACAGGCTTCCAGCGGCTCAATTTAATCGAAGAAAGCGTCCTGATATGGTATCTCAACTTAAAGCTTTTGGATATACCCGCGAAGATTTGAAATTAATAATCCGGCCAAAAATGGAAGAAGGAAAAGAACCTGTTGGGTCCATGGGAAGTGACATTCCACATGCCTTTCTGTCAGCAAAACCCCAGCTTCTTTTTAATTATTTTAAGCAGCTTTTTGCCCAGGTAACTAATCCCGCCATAGATCCTATCCGGGAAAAGCTTGTCATGAGTCTTGAGACATACATTGGTCCGGAGAAAAATATCCTTGATGAAACGCCGCAGCACAGCCATAAACTGAGAGTACGGAATCCCATATTAACGGACGAGGAATTCGCGAAAATACGTGACATCAGCACAACCAATTTCAGATGTAAAACAATATACACATACTTTGATGCGGTAAGCGGCAAAGAAGGTTTTTTACGAGCACTGGAACGAATCTGTTTTGAAGCGGAATACGTCATCGCCAAAGGTTACTCCTTTATCTTGCTTAGCGACCAGGGAACCGATATAAACAATGTTGCCTTACCTTCGCTTCTAGCTGCAAGCGCTGTCCACCAACATCTTGTTAAAAAGACTATTCGTTCGCAGGTTTCCCTCATAGTTGAAAGCGCCGAGCCCAGGGAAGTTCATCACTTTGCCCTGCTGTTCGGTTATGGTGCTGATTGCGTTTATCCTTATCTTGCTTATGAAGCCATAGATTACCTTATAGAAGAGAAAGATATTCATATTGGTTCTAAAGCCGCTCGGAAAAAGTATATCAAGGCATTAACAGACGGTATATTAAAGATATTGTCCAAGATGGGCATTTCTACACTGAGGAGTTACCGTGGTGCTCAGATATTTGAGGCTTTGGGCCTGGATGATAACATCATCAACGGATATTTTTCCGGGACTGCCTCGCGGATCGGCGGCGTCAGCCTTGAAGGAATAATTGCTGAAACCATTCAGAGGCACAAGGCAGCCTACCCCGCACAGGGAGCAGCGGAAATATATCTGGACAGCGGAGGTATTTATCAATGGAAAAAGGATGGAGAATTTCACCTGTGGAATCCTGAAAGCATCGCCGCTCTGCAGGATTCTGTGCGTGAGAATAATTATGAGCTGTATAAAAAGTTTTCCAACCTTATCAATGACCAATCGGCTAATCCTGCTACCTTGAGGAGTCTCCTTGAATTTAAGAAAAGAGATTCAATCCCACTCAGCGAGGTGGAACCTGTCGAAGAAATAATGAAACGTTTTGTAACAGGCGCCATGAGTTTTGGTTCAATCAGCGCGGCGGCCCATGAAACAATTGCCATTGCCATGAACCGTATCGGCGGCAAATCTAATACGGGAGAAGGTGGTGAAGACCCAAACAGGTTCATTATTTTGCCAAACGGTGATTCCCGGAGGAGCGCTATAAAGCAGGTTGCTTCCGGGAGGTTCGGCGTAACCATAAACTATCTGGTAAACGCCGATGAAATACAGATAAAAATTGCGCAGGGGGCCAAACCAGGCGAAGGGGGTCAGCTACCTGGCCATAAAGTCAGTGTGGCAATTGCCCGCACAAGATACACCACACCAGGAGTAACCTTGATTTCACCTCCCCCGCACCATGATATTTATTCAATAGAGGATCTTTCCCAACTCATATTTGATCTGAAGAACGCTAATCCGTTGGCACGTATAAGCGTTAAACTGGTTTCTGAAGTCGGAGTCGGTACCGTTGCGGCGGGAGTAGCCAAGGGTCACGCCGACATGATACTTATCTCGGGAGGAGATGGCGGGACCGGGGCCTCTCCACGGAGTTCCATCAGATACGCCGGCCTGCCCTGGGAACTGGGGATTTCCGAAACTCATCAGACGTTGATGTTGAACAATCTGCGCTCCAGAGTACGTCTGCAGACAGACGGTCAGATGCGAACCGGCAGAGATGTCGCTATTGCCGCTCTGTTAGGGGCTGAAGAATATGGTTTCTGTTCGGCAGTCCTTGTTGTTATGGGTTGCGTAATGCTCAGGCACTGCCATTTGAATAACTGTTCTGTGGGTGTTGCTACACAGGACGACATCCTGGAAAAAAGATTTAGGGGCCGCCCGGAATGGATTGTTAATTATTTTCGTTTCATCGCGCAGGAACTGCGTGAGATAATGGCAGGCTTAGGGATAAGAACAATTAATGACATGATCGGCAGAACCGATTTGCTGGAAGTGAATAATGAGATTGTGCCATTAAAAGCAAAAGGAGTAGATTATTCCCGTATTCTTCATATGCCTGATCTTCCCGAATACATCGGCCGCTTCTGTCATTCCAAACAATACACCGGGTTGGACACTGTTCTGGACAGAAAGCTGATTAAAACGTGCGAAGAGGGATTGGAGGAAAACATACCGGTAAAAATTTCCACCACAATCAATAATACTGATCGGTCCGTCGGCGCGATGCTGAGCGGAGAAGTATGCAGAAGATGTGGAGACGGAGTGCTTCTCGAAGATACTATTACCTGCGAGTTTAGAGGTGTTGCTGGACAAAGTTTCGGAGCGTTCATGGCAAAAGGGATAACCTTTATTTTAGAGGGTATGTGCAATGACTATGTTGGAAAAGGTCTTTCAGGTGGTAAAATCATCATATATCCCGACAGAAAAACAGAATATAGGGCAGATGAAAATATTATCATAGGTAATACAGCTTTTTATGGAGCGTTGTCAGGAGAAGCTTATATTAACGGCGTCGCGGGTGAAAGATTTTGTGTGAGAAATTCAGGATTATACGCTGTCGTCGAAGGAGTCGGCGACCACGGTTGCGAATATATGACCGGAGGAAGAGTGATCGTCCTTGGCAAGACCGGAAGAAATTTTTCCGCCGGCATGTCAGGTGGGATCGCCTACGTTTATGACGAAGATAGAAAATTTACAGACAGGTGCAATACAGATATGGTTGAAATAGATGAGGTGAAAGAAGAAGACAGGGATACCATATATTATCTTCTGCGCAAACATTATCAATACACAAAAAGTCAAAAGGCAAAAAAGATTATCGACAACATAAATAGTGAACTGAAAAGATTTTTCAGAGTTGTGCCTCTTGAGTATAAACGCATTCTTGAATCAGCAAAAGCAGAAGAGAAAACAATTGATCTCGCGGAGGTGCTCGATGGGTGATTTGAAAGGTTTCTTAAAATCGGGCAGACAGGAAATTCCGCATAGAGAAGTGCATGAGCGGGTTGGAGATTATAGAGATGTCTCACTCCCGCACATGGAAAAACAATCACGGGAACAGGCTTCGCGTTGTATGGATTGTGGAACGCCTTTCTGCCACTGGGCTTGCCCTTTAGGCAACTATATCCCCGAATGGAATGACAAAATGTTTCAAGGAAATTGGAAGGCAGCACTCGCGCTCCTGGAAGCAACCAACAACCTGCCGGAAATAACTTCGAGAGTATGCCCGGCGATATGCGAATATGCCTGCGTACTTGGCTTGAACGACGAAGCGGTAACTATCCGCGATAATGAGTTGTCAATTATTGAATACGGGTTTAAGAACAAACTGATCAAGCCTGCGGTCATAACTTACAGGACGAACAAAAAAGTAGCAATTGTAGGGTCAGGCCCCGCCGGTTTGTCATGCGCGGCGCAATTGAATAAGGCAGGTCATACGGTGATCGTTTTCGAACGCGACGAATTACCCGGCGGTATACTGCGCTACGGAATACCTGATTTTAAACTTGAAAAACATCTGCTGGACAGACGTATTAACACGTGGAAAAAAGAAGGAATTATTTTTCAGACAGGTATAAATGTCGGAAACAGTCCCACAACCTCTGAACTGATGACTGAATTCGACGCTATTTGTCTCGCCTGCGGTTCCCGTGTTCCGCGGGATCTGGAAATAGAAGGAAGGAATTTAAAAGGCATATATTTTGCGATGGATTATTTGACACAATCCAACCGGCGTGTCGCAGGTGTGACATTTCCAGAAACGTCATTAATCGATGCCAAAGGCAAGAAGGTTGTGATTATCGGTGGCGGAGATACGGGGGCCGATTGTCTTGGAACAGCGCACCGACAAAAAGCGGCATCTGTAACACAAATTGAAGTCCTGCCCAAACCCCCCGAATCCAGAGGCACTGATTATCCCTGGCCAAAATATCCACTACTCTTAAAAACTTCAACATCCCATGAGGAAGGTGGAGAGAGGCTCTGGTCTATCACAACAAGGAAATTCATAGGTGAAAAAGGACAGATTAAAAGCCTGTTATGCGAAAACGGCTGTGGTAAACAGTTCCAGATTGAAGCGGATCTGGTCCTCATAGCAATAGGTTTTCTCCATACGGAACATTCCCAATTGATCACGGATCTGAACATTGCCATCGATCGAAAAGGCAATGTAAAAACAGATGAACACTACAGGACTTCTGTTGGGAAAGTTTTTTCAGCGGGTGACATGCGGCGCGGACAATCACTGGTAGTCTGGGCCATTTCAGAAGGGAGGCAAGCGGCAAGGTGCGTTGATGAGTACTTAAGTGGCGAAAGTAATTTGCCAATTATCTAAAGGAGCGTTTCAATGATAAGCACAGGCATAAAAGGATTGGATAATATACTAACCGGTTTAAGGCTCGGAGATAATGTCGTCTGGCAGATAGACGATATTAACGATTATGTTGATCTGGTGAAACCTTTCGTGAAACAGGGTCTTGAGGAAAAAAAGAAGGTTGTCTATATGCGATTCGCTTCGCACAGAGAGCTGCTTGAACCGGATAAACGTATAAAACGATATGAACTGAATGCCCATGCGGGTTTTGAATCCTTTGCCACAAGGGTAAATAATATTATTACGGAGGAAGGTGAAGGGACGTACTATGTATTTGACTGTCTCTCGGAACTGCTTTCAGCATGGGCCAGTGATCTTATGATCGGGGACTTCTTCATGATTACCTGTCCCTATCTTTATGAGCTCAAGACCATTACCTATTTCTCATTAATGCGAAATAGTCATTCTTTTAAAACCATCGCCCGTATCCGCGAAACGACACAGCTGCTTCTCGATGTTTACTACGCGGAGGGAAGTTGCTATATACATCCCCTGAAAGTGTGGAATCGTTATTCGCCAACCATGTTTCTCCCTCACCAGAGAAAAGATGGTGAATGCATACCCATTACGGACAGCGTTAACGCTGTCAATATTCTCTCTTATATCCGCGAGAAGACAGCTGAGGGTGCCAAAAGGAACCTTGATTACTGGGATCGTTTGTTCATCGAAGCGGAAGAATTAATTAAAGATGGCGCTACCGAAGAAGAAAAAAATGATACTATCAGGAAACTTTGTACTATCATGATCAGCAAAAACAAGAGAATGCTTGATCTGGCAATGCGTTATTTTTCACTCGAAGAACTTATAGAGATAAAATCACGATTAATTGGCACCGGTTTCATAGGGGGCAAATCAGTGGGTATGTTGCTGGCCAGAAAGATTTTGTCCAAAAGCAAATTATTTGATTGGCAAAAAATAGCGGAACCTCACGATTCTTTTTACATCGGATCAGACATTTTCCACTCATATATAGTTCATAATCGCTGGTGGAAATTGCATATGCAGCAAAAAACTGAGGAAGGTTACTTCGCTGTTGCTAAAGTGCTCAAGGAAAAAATGATTTATGGCGTATTTTCTGAAGACATTATGGAATTTTTTCAACAGATTATTGAATATTTCGGGGCCTCACCTATCATAATACGCTCAAGTTCTCTGCTTGAGGATGATTTTGGAAACGCTTTTGCCGGGAAATACGAAAGCGTATTCCTGGCAAATCAGGGAACACCTGAACAGAGATATATTCAGTTTACGGAAGCAGTAAAAACAATTTATGCGAGTACCATGAATGAAGACGCGCTGGTCTATAGAAAACAGAGAGGCCTTGACAAGTTGGACGAGCAGATGGCACTTTTGGTCCAGCGTGTTTCCGGCGCCCATCACAAAGATTATTTTTTTCCGGATTTAGCCGGTGTTGGCCTCTCCTATAATACATATGTATGGAACAAGGATATTGACCCTCACGCAGGGATGCTCCGTCTGGTTTTCGGCCTGGGCACCCGCTCAGTCAATCGCGTGGAAGGCGACTACCCCAGAATGGTCGCCCTCGATGATCCTCTGCGACGACCTTACGCCGAAAAAGATGATTTAAGAAAATATTCACAACATGAAGTTGATCTGATTAATACCAAGACCAATATTCTCGATACTGTTTCGTTCGAAAGACTCGTTACAGACAAAAAGATTAATATATCACGGGTGGCAATAAAAGATTATGAGCCCATGGAGGAAGCAAGAAGGTCCGACCCGGAATCAAAAGACCGCTGGATTTTGACGCTGGACGGTCTTTTCAGCGATGATATTCTGTCTGACCATTTTAAAAAAATATTAAACTCGTTAGAAGAAGCCTATCATTATCCAATAGAAATAGAATTCACGGTAAACTACGCAAAAAATGATTCATTCAGAATTAACCTCCTGCAGTGCAGGCCACTACAGACGAAAGGTCTGGGTCACAAGGTAGACATACCGGATCACATAATCAGCAGCAATATGCTCTTTGGTTCAGAAGGATATTTTTTGGGCGGCAACATTTCACAGAAAATTGATAGGGTTATCTCCGTTGATCCGGAGAAATACAGCAAACTTGTTTTATCGGACAAATATCAAATTGCTCGCCTGGTCGGTAAGCTGAACAGGAAAATTAAAGATAAAAATGAATCACCGACTCTTTTGATGGGACCTGGGAGGTGGGGGACAACGACGCCTTCATTGGGCGTTCCCGTAAAATTTGCCGAGATAAACAACATAGCTGTTTTGATAGAAGTCGCTTTTTCAGGAAGTAACTTCATGCCCGAGTTGTCTTTTGGAACACATTTTTTTCAGGATCTCGTTGAAACAAATATATTCTATGTTGCACTTTTCCCCGAAAAGAAGGGGATAGCATTCAATATGGAATGGTTTAAAGACTCGATAAATATGTTCAGTGAACTTATGCCTGATTCTTCAAGGTACGAAGATATTATTAGTGTCTACGATGTTTCCGGCAGGGGTTTAAAAATAATGTCCGATGTGGTTTCGCAACAAGTTGTCTGTTTCTCAACTTAATGGAGGGCTGCTGCATGACGAAATATGTTTTTGTAACCGGCGGTGTTATTTCAAGTTTAGGCAAAGGGATTGCTTCCGCATCCAT
This sequence comes from uncultured Syntrophus sp., assembly GCA_964644085.1. Taxonomy (GTDB): domain Bacteria; phylum Desulfobacterota; class Syntrophorhabdia; order Syntrophorhabdales; family Syntrophorhabdaceae; genus PNOF01. Next base: position 14,554 of record CAZXVZ010000037.1, read on the forward strand.
AGGAAAAATTTTGGAATCCCGGGGTCTAAAAATAGCAATTATGAAACTTGATCCTTATATTAACGTTGACCCGGGGACAATGAATCCGTATCAGCACGGCGAGGTTTATGTCACCGAAGATGGAGCCGAGACAGACCTTGACCTTGGACATTATGAGCGTTTTACAAGTACTCAGACCTCAAAATTCAACAACGTTACTACGGGTCAGATCTACAACTCTGTCATCACCAAAGAGAGGCGCGGTGACTATTTGGGAGAGACAATCCAGGTCATCCCCCACATTACTGACGCCATAAAAGAGAATATCAAAAAATGCGCCGAGGTTTCCAAAGCTGATATTGTCATTGTCGAGATCGGTGGGACAGTCGGTGATATTGAAGGATTGCCATTCCTGGAGGCCGCCAGGCAGTTCAGGCTCGATATGGGCTACGAAAATGTACTTTACATCCATTTGACGCTTGTGCCGTATATTAGAGCGGCACAAGAACTAAAAACAAAACCCACACAACATAGCGTGGGAACTTTGCGGGAAATAGGTATCATACCTGACATATTGATTTGCCGCACTGAAAAACCCTTATCCGACAGTTCCAAGGAAAAAATTTCTTTATTCTGTAATGTCAGGAAAGAAGCGGTTATTGAATCGCCTGACATGGAATCAATTTATCAAATCCCCTTGGTCTTCAAAGAACAGATTTTGGATGAAATAATTTTGAGCCATCTCAAGCTCATATGCAGATATTCAGACTTGCAGGAATGGGAACAGAATGTAATAAACAGAGTCCTTAATCCCAAAGGAATGGTAACCATCGCCGTGGTCGGAAAATATATCGAATTGCAGGATGCCTATAAATCAATATACGAAGCGCTCTGTCACGCCGGCATCACAAATGATGTGAAAGTAGACATTAAAAGAATAGATTCCGAGATATTAGAGAAAGGGCGGATTGATGAAATGTTGGACGGAGTGGGCGGAATTTTGGTTCCGGGAGGCTTCGGTTATCGCGGCATAGAGGGCAAGATTAAAGCTATTAAATTTGCCCGTGAAAACAAAATTCCTTTCCTGGGATTGTGTTTGGGCATGCAGTGTTCGGTCATTGAATTTGCCAGAAACGTCTGCGATTTAAAGGGAGCCAATTCCTCGGAATTCAAACAGACCAAACACCCTGTTATCAGCTTATTGGAAGAACAGCTGGGAGTCGACGATTTAGGCGGTACCATGCGTCTGGGGGCGTATCCTTGTAAAATCAGGAGTAACACGCTCGCTGCTAAGGTGTACGGAAGTAATCTGGTTCAGGAACGCCACCGGCACAGATATGAATTTAACAATAAATACCGTAAGATTTTAGAAAAAAAAGGCATGGTTTTCTCCGGAATTTACCCAAAGAAAAATCTGGTTGAGATTGTCGAAATTAAAGATCATCCATACTTTATCGCGGTACAGTTCCATCCTGAATTCAAGTCGAAACCAGATAAGGTTCATCCTTTATTCAGAGAATTTATAAGGAGCGCCATTACATGTGGCAAACAGGAAAAATGAAGGCAATATTAGCCCTGGAAGACGGAACAATTTTTCACGGTAATTCATTCGGCGCCGATGGCGAACGGTATGGAGAAATAGTCTTTAACACAAGTATGACCGGCTATCAGGAGGTCATTACAGATCCCTCCTATAAAGGCCAGATTGTGGCGATGACATACCCGTTAATAGGGAATTACGGTGTAAACGGAGATGATGTGGAATCGCGTAAACCCTTTCTGGAAGGATTCGTGATCAAGGAACGCAGCAAAATTGCCAGCAACTGGCGCAGCCGAAAAACACTTGCAAACTACCTTGCTGAAAATAACATCATGGGTATTGAAGGTATAGATACACGCGCGCTTACGCTGCATATAAGAGAAGCAGGCGCCATGAAAGCGGTGCTCTCAACGATTGACTCCGACAAAAAAAGCTTAGTGAACAAGGCAATACATTCCATAGGTCTGGTGGGAACAGATCTGGTAAGGCAAGTAAGTATCGACAGGACATACCGTTGGTCGGGCAAAGGAAAATTTAAGGTAACAGTGCTCGACTGCGGTGTGAAATACAACATTTTGCGAAATTTGACAAAACGCGGATGCAAGGTTATTGTCCTACCCGCACAGGCTTCTTGCGAAGAAATATTACATTATAAGCCGGACGGTCTACTTCTGTCTAACGGCCCTGGAGACCCGGCGGCTGTTACGTATGTTATGGAGACTGTTCGCAAACTTATCGGCAGATTGCCCATATTCGGGATCTGTCTTGGTCACCAGATCCTGGGGCTCGCATTAGGAGGTAAAACCTACAAGCTGAAATTCGGCCATCACGGCGCCAATCATCCGGTCAAAGACCTGGGGAACGGCAGGGTTTATATAACCGCTCAGAACCACGGATTTTGCGTAGACATCAGTTCACTAAGCAAAAAAGACATAGTGCCTACACACATTAATTTGAATGATCAGACTCTGGAAGGTATGCGGCACAGAAAATATCCGCTTTTTTCGGTTCAATTTCACCCCGAAGCTTCACCGGGGCCGCATGAAGCTGAATATTTGTTCGATAATTTCATTGAACTCATGGAGAAATATGCCAAAGCGTAAAGACATCAGAAAAATACTGGTTATCGGTTCCGGCCCTATTGTTATCGGACAGGCCTGTGAATTTGATTATTCCGGGAGCCAGGCTTGTAAAGTATTACGGGAAGAAGGCTATAGGGTAATCCTTGTCAATTCCAATCCCGCCACGATCATGACCGATCCCGAGATTGCTGATAAGACCTACATTGAACCTCTAACGGTGGAAATCGTTGAAAAGATTATTGTAAGAGAAAGGCCGGACGCGCTACTCCCCACATTAGGTGGCCAGACGGCTTTGAATCTGGCCGTTGATTTATCATCAAAAGGAATATTGAAAAAATATAAAGTAGAGACAATTGGCGCCGATATTAAAGCGATTAAAAAAGGTGAAGACAGGCAGCTGTTCAAAGACGCCATGCAAAGGATTGGACTGGATCTGCCTGAAAGCGGGAAAGCCTATAATTTAAAAGAAGCGGAAAATGTTGCCAGAAGAATTGGTTTCCCTTTGATCATTCGTCCCAGTTTCAACTTAGGCGGCACTGGCGCCAGCATTGTTTATAACAAAAATCAGTTCAGCGAAGCGGCCCGACGCGGTCTTGAATCAAGTATGATTAACGAGATTCTCATCGAGGAGTCGGTGATCGGCTGGAAAGAATTTGAGCTTGAGGTAATGCGGGACCTGAGAGATAATGTCGTCATTATCTGTTCCATTGAAAATATCGACCCCATGGGGATTCATACCGGAGACAGTATCACTGTGGCACCTATCCAGACCTTGACTGATAAAGAATACCAAAAGATGCGTAACGCCGCGATTGCCTGCATCAGAGAAATAGGTGTATCCACAGGCGGCTCAAATATCCAGTTCGCCGTTCACCCAAAAACAGGACGGATGGTTGTCATTGAGATGAATCCCCGAGTGTCAAGGAGTTCCGCTCTGGCTTCAAAAGCTACGGGTTTCCCCATTGCGAAAATTGCTGCCAAGCTTGCAATCGGCTACACGCTTGACGAGATACCGAACGATATTACAAAAGAAACCCCGGCCTGTTTTGAGCCGGCAATTGATTACTGCGTGGTAAAAATCCCCAGATTCACTTTTGAAAAATTTCCGGAAGCGAAAGATGTTCTGGGTATTTCAATGAAATCTGTCGGTGAAACCATGAGTATCGGCCGCACATTCAAGGAGGCGTTGCAAAAAGGCTTGCGTGGTTTAGAGGTTGGTCATTCCGGATTGGACAGTAAATTAGATTACAGGGAAATCCCGGACAGAAAAATCCGGCAGAGATTAAAGGAGCCAAACGCGTCGAGAATATTTTACGTCAAGTACGCCTTACAAAAAGGATACAGCGTCAGAGATATACATTTGCTGACCAGGATTGACCCGTGGTTTATTGAGAATATCCGTGAGATTGTTGAGTTTGAACACACTTTAACAAATGAGTATAAACTCAATAAGAAAATCGGCTTTGATTCCTTACGAACGGCAAAAAAATTTGGTTTCAGCGATCGGCAGATTGGGGAAATCACGAAGAAAGACGAAATCACGGTGCGCACCTGGCGCAAAGAAAACGGAATAAAGGTCGCTTTTAAACTGGTCGATACATGTGCAGCGGAGTTTAAGGCACATACCCCGTATTACTATTCAACATATGAGGAAGAAGACGAGGCAAAAGTATCCCAAAAGAAAAAAATTGTTATCCTCGGCGGCGGTCCCAATAGAATCGGCCAGGGAATAGAGTTCGATTACTGCTGTTGCCATGCCTCTGCCGCTTTAAATGAACTCGGCTACGAGACAATTATGGTCAATTCAAATCCAGAGACGGTCTCTACGGATTATGATACCTCCGATAAACTTTATTTTGAACCACTCATTTTTGAAGATGTCATGAATATCATCGACAGGGAAAAGCCCTATGGAGTGATTGTTCAACTGGGCGGACAAACACCTTTAAATCTCGCGAGGCAGCTTGAAAAAGCGGGTGCTCCGATTATCGGCACCAGTATTGAGTCAATTGATCAAGCGGAAGACCGGGATAAATTCGCCAGGATTCTCAAGAAACTAAACATCAACCAGCCTGAAAATGGCTCCACAACCTCAAGAGAAGAAGCTATTAAAATCGCGGAAACTATCGGTTTCCCTGTTTTAGTGAGACCTTCATATGTTCTTGGAGGCAGGGCAATGAAAATCGTTTATGATGGCGAAACACTGACTGACTTTATTCAGGAAGCACAGGAAGCATCAGCAGGTCATCCGATACTGATTGACAAATTTCTGGAAGATGCCGTGGAAGTGGACGTAGACGCCATCTCCGACGGCAGGACAACGGTCATCGGCGGGATCATGGAACACATAGAGGAAGCGGGCGTTCATTCCGGTGATTCGGCCTGTGTTATCCCACCACATACCCTGGGTGATGAAATAATTGGCGTGATCAGAAAGCACACCTATTCGCTGGCAAAAGAACTCAAAGTAAAAGGCCTCATAAATATACAATTTGCCGTCAAGGGAGACAAGATTTACGTCCTGGAAGTAAATCCTCGTGCTTCGAGGACGGTACCTTTCGTCAGTAAAACAACAGGGGTACCGCTGGCAAAAATTGCGGCCATGGTGATGGCCGGTAAAACCCTTCAGGAACTGGGTTTTATTACCGAGAAAAAAGTAAAGCACATTTCGGTCAAAGAATCAGTCCTGCCCTTTTCGCGATTTTCAGGTGTTGACATATTGCTCGGCCCGGAGATGAAATCCACCGGTGAAGTGATGGGTATAGACTCTTCATTCGGAAAAGCTTTTTATAAATCTCAACTTGCAGCGAACCAAAATCTGCCTTTCAGGGGTAAGATATTTATAAGCGTCAAGAACAGTGATAAAAGGGACATAGTCTTCATCGCCAAGAAACTTTCCGACATGAATTTCCAAATCATTGCCACCCAGGGCACATATAAGGCGCTCACCTCCAACAATGTGAAGGTGCAACCGGTCGGCAAAATCAGTGAAGGTGATAATCGTATATTAGATCTTATTAAAAAAGGCGAATTAAAATTAATCATTAACACCCCTTCAGGTCCTCGCGGGCAATCAGATATGAAACCGATCAGAAACCTGGCAGTCCTGCACGGTGTGCCATGTATCACTACCATGCAGGGAGCTCAGGCCGCAGTGAACGGAATGGAAGAGGTGTCCAAAGGAAGTCTGAAGGTAAAATCTATTCAGG
>CAZXVZ010000038.1:0-2213 GCA_964644085.1 uncultured Syntrophus sp.
TTGAAATACATGGCTGCACATCTGACCGGATTTGCTAACCTGGGCTATCTCGAATTCACTTTTAACGAGGCGCAGCTCTTTTATAAGTGGCGATACATCAATAAAATTGTCCCGGCCAAGGATTGATTTCCAGCGCTCGAAAAGGGCAACAGGTATGACATCGTGCTCCATGCCCCCTGTACCCCTGATAACGCCCTTCGCACTGAGGATATCACCGACATCTTTATCTTTTTTGATGGGGATTATTTCAAGGGGCGATTCTTCGGTTGCCCTGTAAAGGCTCCGCTCCACAAAGAAGAGCGGTTCCCCGTCTGATGGGACAACAAGTACCCCCTTCTGAAGCGTCCCCGTAAAATAAAAAAGGTCAACATTCTGGAGAATGACGGCATAGTCAATATTCGACTGTGTCATTTTCTTTTTTAAACCGTCAATTCTTGTTTCTATTTCTTTTTCCGGTGTAAACTCACAGTTGTTTAAGCTTTTGTACATGTTCCACGACCTTTTCGATAATGTTTTCCCTGGGTATTTTTTCAGATGCCTTCTCGCTTCTTAATTTGATCTCAACAAGACCTTCCTTCAGATTACGCTCACCGATAGTCACCCTCAGGGGGATGCCGATGAGATCGCAATCTTTGAACTTAACGCCGGGACGCTCATCTCTGTCATCGAGAAGCACGTCTATCCCTTTATCAAGAAGCCCCTTATAGACAGCACGGGCAAGATCCATGCTTTCGCCGTGCATTGTGTTGACAGGCAGCACATTGACCTCGAATGGAGCGATTGCAGCGGGCAGAATCATGCCGTTTTCATCATTACCCTGTTCGATGGCCGCGGCAACAGTTCTCCCCACACCAATCCCGTAACAGCCCATGACCATAAATTGCTCTTTCCCATCCCTATCCAGATAAGTGGCGTTCATCGCCTTGCTGTATTTCAAACCAAGTTTGAAGATATGCCCTACTTCGATGCCTTTCGTCGACGTCAGTTTGCCCGCGCAACGGGGACACGTATCTCCCGAAACAGCGACCTTGATATCATAGAAGCCTTTTACGATAAAATCGCCGGTATTGACATTAGTAATATGTACATCGTGCTCGTTGCCGCCAACAATAAAATCCTGCATGTACATGATGTCTCGATCAGCATAGAGGGGAATTGCAAGCCCGATAGGGCCGGAAAAACCAAGCGGTCCACCGGTCACCTCCTCAACAACCGATTCGCTTGCGAGTTCCGCATACTCAAGGTTGAGGAGGTTCCTCAGTTTTGTCTCGTTGATCTCCCGGTCACCCCGGACAAGAACACCAAGGACACCTTTGTCGGTTTCATAGATCATTGTCTTGATCAACTTACCGGCCGTAACGCCGAGAAATTGTGCCACATCGTCCACTTTTTTCCTGCCCGGCGTGGAAATAGATTTGAACCGGCCTTTTTCTCTTCCTGCATTTTGCTCAACAATTCCTACTTCCGCGCGTTCCAGATTAGCCGCGTAATCGCATGTGTCGCAGGAGATAATGGTATCTTCACCTGTGTCGGCAAGGACCATGAATTCGTGTGAAAAACTCCCGCCGATCTGGCCCGAATCGGCTTCGACAACACCGAAACGGAAACCGCAACGCCGAAAGATGTTCACATAGGCTTCGTGCATTTCTTTGTAGCTCCTTTCGGCTCCTGTCTCATCAATATCGAAGCTGTAGGCGTCCTTCATGGTAAATTCCCGTCCCCGCATGACACCGAAACGGGGCCTGATTTCATCGCGGAATTTCGTTTGTATCTGATAAAGAATCAGAGGTAGTTCTTTGTAAGATTTTACCTCGCGCCTCGCCAGATCAGTCACGACCTCTTCATGTGTAGGTGCAAGACAGAGTTCCCTGCTGTTTCTGTCCGTCAACCTGAGCAGTTCTTTCCCGTATTTATCCCATCGCGCGCTCTCTATCCAGAGTTCTTTTGGCTGTACAAGCGGCATGAGGATTTCCTGTGCCCCTTTTTTATTCATCTCTTCCCGGATAATCTGCTCCACCTTCCTGAGGGACTTAAGCCCAAGCGGAAGCCAGGTATAAATACCCGGTGATAGTTTTCTGATAAAACCTGCCCGGAGCATCAGCTTATGGCTAATGACCTCAGCGTCCTTCGGGTCCTCTTTCACCGTTGGGATAAACATTTTTGAAAATAACATCGCGTCTCCTTTTTCCGGGGCTCACGTCGCCCCCTCCACG
>CAZXVZ010000038.1:2313-19615 GCA_964644085.1 uncultured Syntrophus sp.
GGCATGAGCCCGATGGAGCCTCCCCTTCTCGCTCAAGAATGAGCTGGAGTAGGTTTGGTGTTGTTATTTATTTGATTTTACACTATTCATTATCACCTGGTCACTGTCGGCTATTCACTATTCCTTTCCGGGGCTCACGTCGCCCCCTCCACGGGCATGAGCCCGATGGAGCCTCCCCTTCTCGCTCAAGAATGAGCTGGAGTAGGTTCATACAAAGTATTTATGTCTTTGACTATTCACAATTTACTGTCGACTATTCACTGGTTTTAAGCTATTCACTGTCTTTGAAGATAACCTGTAATATCTATAATTTCAACAGAAAATAAGCCGCGTAAACTGCCTCTGTTCTTTTGGTTAAATGAATATTCTCATTGTGGCCGGCGTGCTGTCAGTGAAGAAATGCTCCGTCCCAATCTTTCAGGTTATTGATAAGCCAATATCTTTTCCTCTGATAAAGTGAGTGAGTACAATTTCAAGAATACGCCTGACAGGTAATTTTAACAATCAGTAGTTCGTTAAATATGTAACGAACATGGGCATAATATTTTCCCCGACTTCAAAACCACATTTCTGAAAGAAGTCAAGCGCCTCATCATAGGCAAGTATCATTTTCCGGGCATAACTGTTGTATTTGTGGAGCATTAATTCAACCATTTTCTTTCCGACACCTTTTTTCTGATAATCAGGGTGAATAACGATATAGAGAAAAAAGACATTCATAACGCCATCCGACAGGGCATTCATAATTCCAACAAGCCTGTCGCCATCCCAGGCGGAAACAACATGATGAGAATTCTTTAATGCTTTCTGCAATTTTTCCGGATAATTACCTGAATCCCACCTGTTTGAAAGAAAGAGGTTTTGCAGCTTCGTTTTACTTATGTTCTTAACGGACCGGTATTTGATAGCCATAGTTGTCCTCCTTTCTGTGTGGATATTTTTATGGTCTTTGAATGTGCCGCCCTTAGTATGATTGTAACGGCAATTTGACCAATGTCAAGCGTCTTTTCCTTCCCTCTAAGCGGTTCAGATTGACTTCAACCATTTATTGAACCATCTGAGGAGGCGGAGGCTCAATCAGTTTAATCTCACCGAATGTCTGTTCATACAATCGCATATTATCCTGAAGGGCACTGCAAATTCGTTTCATATGCCCCGGCGTCACAATAATCCGTGACACAAGATGCGCCCCGTTGGGAGAATTGAGCAGCCAGTCGATGATGAATTCTTCCGGTCCATGTGCCACAAGCATTGTATTACTGTAACGGCCTTTCGATGTTTCATCGCTGGTATTGATTTGTATGGGATTCTGTTCTTTTTTCTCGTTTGCCATGAGCCCTCCTCTATTGATAATACATGATCCCTGTCCGTTTTTTTTATTATCTCCAGTAACCCGTGCTATACATAAATCTACCCGTCGAAGCTATAGGCATATAATATACCATGAATTATTATTTTCATTTTCTTTCAATCTTGTCATGTGCAGGAACCGGATAGGTCATCATACCCTCGTTTTTCTGTGTCCCTTGTTTTTCTCTTGCAAAATACTTAAATTTCAAGGAAAATAACAAAGATATCGGGAGATGAGGGAAGAAAAAGGGGGTTTTATGGAATATACAAAACCACAGGATATAGACAGGTATCTTCAGGAAATATCTGATCTATCAATGCCTGTCACCATAATTATCAATGACACCATACCTCTGGGTGACTGCAGGCTCATATATAAGACTGATAATATAATAGAGTTGTTCATTCAGGTGGTATCGGGCGACTACCCACCAAGAGGCAATTTAAAGCTTACCTGTAGCCATCCGAAAGCATCATATAAATTCACGAGTAAAATCCTTTCACAAAAAGAACTTGGCGTACAGGACTATATGTATTTCAAGATTTCAATTCCCGACAAGATTATCGAAGAAGAGAAGCGGCAGCATTTCAGGGTGCGACCGTCGGCAACAAACCCAATTCAGATCCGGCTTGCCATACCTGATAGTGATTCAATTAATGTGGAGGTTATGGATATAGGCGGAGGGGGCATATCCTTTGCTATATCAAAAAGTGAAAACTACTTCAACGTTGGCGACTCTTTGTACCTCGACATCAATCTCCCAACGTATAATTGGATATCCGCTCTGGTTATGATCAAAAATATTACCATGCAGCAAAATACAATCAGAATAGGGGTTGAGTTCTCCCGTGTATCTGAGGAAGCCTATAAAATGATCATGCAGTACGTAACCGCCAAGATGATGGAAAGATAAACCGTAAATCCTTATTATAAGACCGGAAAAATTACAAAAAACCTTAGATATTTAAGATCCACGGCACACATTTCGTGGAATGCCTGCCGTTAAAAAAGGTCAACTTCCGGTGAGGGAAATTTGTCCCCTGCGACTCTTGCTCTTGAAAAAAATGAGCTTTTCTCAGGATAACTACATGAGCTCTTTGAGTTTAATATAGTCAACCTTACCCGTGCCCAGCTTCGGAATGTCTTTCATATAAACAATCTCCCTGGGGTAGGTAAGATCCGACAGGCCCTGTTTTTTTAAATGTTCCCGTACGGTTTTCAACTCCGCTTCTTTATAATTGGTAACAAGAACAAGCTTTTCACCTTTTCTCTCGTCCTCTGCGGTCATGATAACCGTCGTTTTCCGTTCGCCGAATATGCCGGCGAGGGCGTCTTCCACAGCAGTAAGGGACACCATCTCTCCGCTTATCTTTGAGAACCTTTTTAGCCGTCCCACAATCTTCAAATAACCGTCCGGAGTAACTTCTACAATGTCGCCGGTATCATACCACCCCTCATCTTCAACAAGGTATTTATGGTTCGCTTTTTCATTTTTCAGATACCCTTTCATGACATTTTTACCTTTCACAAAGAGCCTTCCCACAGTGCCGTCTTTACTGTCAATACCGGCAGTGGGAACCAGCTTGTATTCGATACCGGAAAGCACCTTCCCCACTGTTCCGTATTGATGTTGGAGGGCGCTGTTCATACTGATAATCGGTGAGCATTCGGTAGCCCCGTAACCTGACATGACCCTGACCCCGTATGTCCTGGCATATTTCTCAAAAAGCGAATCGGTTAAAGCTTCCGCGCCGCAATAGACGTAACGCATTGTGTGAAAATCGTAGGGATGTGCCCTCCTTGCGTACCCATTGAGAAATGTGTTGGTGCCCATAACAATAGTACACCTCTCATCGTAGATAATCTCAGGAACAATCCGATAATGAAGAGGATTAACGTAGAGAAAAACTTTCGCGTTCGCGAATAAAGGCAATATCGTTCCCACGGTAAGCCCAAAACTATGGAAAACAGGCAGGGCATTAAAAAAATAATCCTCTTCTGTCACATCAATCCTCGATAAGGCCTGATGAATGTTTGAGATAATATTTTCGTGGGAAAGGCAAACTCCTTTCGGGACGCCTTCAGAACCGGAAGTGAAAAGGATTACGGCGGTTTCTTTCTCTTCATTTGGTTTCATTTTTCCGTATTGCCCGGGGAAGAAGGTCCGTAAAAGGCCTGATATCTTTTCTTTCAAACCGAGTACCTCTTTCAGGTTTTCTATGTATATTGTTTTTCTTCCTTCGAAGAGCGTCGGTTGAAGTTTAACCCGCTCGAGAAACTGCTTTGAAGTTACTATCGTATTGAGGTCTGCCAGATCCATTGCGTGCGTCAAGGCGCCCGGGCCGCTTGAGTAGTTGAGAAATACCGCTGTCTTTTTAAAAATTTGAAGACCTATAAACATCAAAGCAGTGACGACAATATTCGGGAGAAGCACACCGATGTTTTTTTCCGGAAATCTGGAAAAATACCGGCCGAGAACAAAAGCGCCTGTAAGCGCCTTTTTATAGCTCACCCGATTGCCCATGGCGTCCTTGTATGCCATCCGACTGCCATTTTTCCTACACAGCCGGATAAACTCCCTGCCAAGCATGGAAATCTGATTGTGTATTTCATAACCCATGTCACAGAGGATTTGATAAATAATCTCAGCCGCCGCCTTTTTCCTCATCCGGGGCAGTAAATTGTCAAGAACAATAGGCTCACGGGTCTTTCCTATCGTCATCGTTACGGGGGCAAAAATGCTCCTGTTTTTCTTCTTTCTCGAATAGATCGTCGAATAGACATTATCGAGATACAAAGGCAGTATCCTGGCGCCGGTCTTATAAGCCACAAAACCGGTGCCCTCATAGATTTTCATGAGATTGCCCGTGCTCGTCATGCGCCCCTCAGGAAATATGAGAAGCGCCTTTCCCCGATTTACTTCCTCGATGACTGTTTTCAGTGCATAAGGATTCATGGCGTCTATGGGAACAGTGTAATTGTTTCGCATAAAAGGCCGAAGAAGCAACTCTTTCGCTCTTCCCCGGTTGACGATGATTTTCAGAGGGATCCTGATATAAGTCCAGACGATGAGGCCGTCAAGGAGACTCGCGTGGTTCGATATGATAATCAGCTTTTCGAAGGTTCTCGGTACATTTTCAAACCCGTTTATTCTGATACGGTGAAAGAGGGTAAAATAACATTTAAAAATAGATCTTGCGAATGTCTCGATAAAGATTTTGAGAATACTTTTCTTATCTGCCATATGTCACCCCGCCAGTTTTTCCCGTCTTATATTTTCACGAATGTTTTCCATACTCTTCAAAATTGTGCCCATATCTTTTCGCGACAGGCCGGACATTATTTTCTTTACGCGGGTGAAATACCCCGGTTCTATTCTGTTTACCCTTTCTCTTCCTTTACTGGTGATTTTTATCATATTCACTCGCCTGTCTTTCGGATGATTTTCCCTCACGGCAAGCCCCCCTTTTTCAAGCCTGTCGATAATTCCTGTCATATCCGATTTATTTACAACAAGGCGCTTAACAAGATCGATTTGTGAGAGGCCTTCTCCCTTCGCGTATTGCAACTGGATGAGGACATTAAACTGCGCGTCGGTTATTCCATATTTTCTGAAATATACATACGAGGCTTTATAGAGCATCATTGCCGTGTAGAGAATGCTCAACAGGCATTCATGCTCCATCGTTTCAATTGCCTGATCAAGCCCCAGCTCTTCTTTTAGTTTCATGTATCCCCTCTATATAGTTTGTATATAAACTATGTATGTTTATACTATCTTTATATTTACTAATTGTCAAAATATTTCCTATTGTTCCGGTAACCAGTCAGGAAGATTTATCCGGACCTTAATTGAGGTTGTCCCCTGGGGACTCCTCCGACGTTTGCCTGGATAATTCAACAAGTTCTTCAACACGCATCAACAATTCATGGGGAGCGCTAACAAGTCTGTACGTTGCTTTTTTTCCGCCTGAAAGAACGATGGTGATAGTGCCGAAATCCAACAGCTTTCCAAGCGTTGGCTGGTAAAAAGCCGTTTTCTTGATGTCAGTATAGGCAACGTCTTTGAGCTTTTTCCATGGAAAAACAGTCCATATCAATAACCTTTCGTTTGTTATGACAAACTCATTATTCCGCAAAACAACAGAGGAAAGGATACCCCATGCAGATGCTATAGAAAAGAGTATAACAGCCGGCACGCCTTTTGTGGAAATTGACATACCGGCCAGAAACAGAAGAATGGCGGGGAAACCCAGTATTGCCCAATGCGGTCCTGTGCGGTAGATGACCTTTTCGTTTTCTCTCAGACTATTATCAACATGACCCATTAGTCTTACCTTTCACAGAAATAGCAAATGTATTCCGAATTGATTTATGTCACTGACTACTGTCCAGTTATGTAGTATACAATATTCAAGGGGATTTTCCATAATGCGTTTCTCAAAAATGTTGCCAAGAAAGTTCAGTTCCCGTCTTTTCTGGATGACGTTTATAGCCGGAATCATCCCGATAGCAATTTTTACAGCTCTTTTGGAGATGTACGGGCGCGAATTTCAACCACAAATCCGCCAAACAATCAGGGAAACATACGATGAAGCATGGGCGCAGAACGAAACCGTTATGCAAAAAACCATATGGACACTGATTGAACAGAAAGCGTTTGATGTGGCAAACCAGCTTGATATGACTCTCCAGGCATATCCGTATATGACACTCCAGGACTTGCAAAGAGATAAGGCTTTCCGAAAAATAGCCGTTCAGCGCATGGGACAATCAGGATATACAAGTCTTCACGATTCTCTTACAGGGGTAATCCGTTTTCACAAATACAGATTTCTCGAGAATAAAGCGCCCAAGACAGTAAAAAGTAATTTCCCGGGTATGTGGTCAATTATACTGAAGAGCCTGGGAAAAAAACTCGTTAGCGGATATTATGAATCGAGCGATGAAAACGGTGAAATAAAACAGAGCCTTATATACATCGTTCCCCTTAAAGAGAGAACTGCCGATAATGTGAGCTTAAGTGTTGCCGTTACCGCTTCCGTTGATGAATTCTCCCGGCCGATCAAAGAAGCCCTGTTGATAAACAAAATAACTGCTGATTATTTGAACCGCGCAACTGACACCTTTTTTCATTCCCTGAGAAAATTAGGGCTTCTCTACACAGGTCTTGGTTTACTGATCATTTCGTTGCTTGCTTCTATTGCGGGAAGAACTTTTTCCCGTTCTATTACAGAACTCAGAGAAGCAACGCATCAGGTCAATAAAGGTAATTTTAACGTTTCCGTAAAACCTTCTATGTCAGGCGAAGTGAGGACCCTTACCGAAGATTTCAACCGTATGGTCAATCAATTGGCTGCTACAACGGTTTCAAAAAAACTTCTTGAAGAGAGCGAAAACCGTCTTATAACAGCAAATGAAAACCTTCAGCGCGAAATAAATATTCGTATAGTTACAGAGAAAGCGCTCGCCGACGAGAAGGAGTTGCTGGCCGTAACACTTCGTTCCATCGGCGACGGCGTTATCACAACAGATGCGTCAGGAAAGACTATTCTCATCAACGACACGGCAGAGATATTGACAGGGTATACGCGATCTGAGGCGCAAGGGCAGATTTTTACCGATATATTCCATAGTATTGATGAAAAATCGAGAATGCCGTCACAAGATCCCGTGCGAATGATTATCGCAACGGATAAGCCAATAACGTTTGACAGGACCGTTATTCTCATCAGCAGGAACGGCGCAGAGCGGGCCGTTGCCCTCAGCGGGGCTCCAATCCGGGTTAAAGATAATACCACTCTGGGCGTTGTCGTTGTCTTTCGTGACATTACCGAGAAACGGAGGATGGAAGAAGAATTGCTCACCGCCCGGAAACTTGAAGCCATAGGAACGCTTGCCGGTGGAATCGCCCATGATTTCAACAACCTTCTTGCCGTGATCCTCGGTAATATTTCTTTCGCAAAGACACTTGTGGGCCCTTCAAGTAAAACATATAAACGGCTCACCGAAGCCGAAGATGCTACCATTAAAGGGAAAGAGCTTACGTACAGGCTTCTTGCCTTTTCCAGAGGAGGCGAGTCCCTGAAAAAAGTGACATCCTTGCAGGAGGTTATCAAGGACTCCGCGCGGCTCACCCTGAGCGGGTCCAATATAAAATGCGTTTTTTCCTTTCCTCACGATTTAAGGCAAGTCGAGATTGACAGGGAACAGATACAACAGGTCATCCACAATATTGTGATGAACGCGAAAGAAACAATGTCAGGTGGAGGTAAGATAGAAATAAGCGCCGACAATATCACACTCGGTTCCGGAGATACGGTCCCTCTTCCGAAAGGAGACTATGTGATAATTTCCGTGGAGGACCACGGCAGCGGTATACCGAAAGAAAACTTTACGAGGATTTTCGACCCCTATTTCACGACAAAAGAAATAGGCAATACAAAGGGCATGGGTCTTGGACTGGCTATCTGTTATTCTATCGTTAAAAGTCATGGCGGACTTATAACCGCTGAGTCACAACCCGGTTTAGGAACAAATATACATATCTATCTTCCGGTCTGCAAAAAAGAAATGCCTGTTGTAAAGATAGGAAAAGAAAAACCGCTCGCTCCGGGAGGTTGCAGGGTCCTTTATATGGACGACGAAAACGCGCTGAGAAATATTGCCGGAGAGATGCTCGGCCACATGGGATATGCTGTGGAATTTTCCCGCGATGGAACTGAAGCTATAGAAATGTACTCAAAAGCAATCGCGTCGAAGAAACCTTTTGATGTCGTCATTATGGACCTCACTATACCGGACGGCATAGAAGGTGCTGACGCAGTCCGAAAACTACGCAGGATAGATCCTGAGGCAAAAGTCATTATTTCCAGCGGTTATTCAAACGATCCAATAATAAAAGACTTTAAAAAATACAGCTTTTCAGGAGCGATCACAAAACCTTTTGATGTGGATGATCTGGTCAGGGTTATTGAAAGCGTCCTGGCGGACGACCCAAGAGCTTATCCTCTATCCAGGGAAAATTAAAAAAAGATTTCGTGAACACGAGCGTAAATTTTTCTATTTCTGATACTGTCGCACAAATAAACCTGCCAATTCTTATAGTTAAGATGATTGCGGTATCTTTATCTTGACAAGATTGTTTTCTTTTGTTAAACATTCAAGGGTTAATAGATTGTAAAAGGATTTTTCTACTGCATTCATGATACATAAAATATTGCTGGTTGACGACTCACCAATCGCCCGAAAAATTTTAAAAAGCTGCATGCCGAAAGACAGGGAATATGAATTTCATGAAGCAGGAGACGGCCAGGAAGGTTTGAATAAATTTCTTGAGATCAGACCCGATGCCACATTTCTGGATATAACCATGCCTGTTATGGATGGTATAGAAAGCCTTGAAGCAATGAAAAACGCTAATAAAGATGCCGTTATCATTATGTGTACCGCTGACATCCAGCCAAAATCAATTCTGAAAGTAGCGGCGCTGGGCGCGCTGACAGTCATTAAAAAACCACCTTCAAAAGAAACCGTGCAAAAAGCGTTGTTGAAAGCTGAAGAGACTCTGAGACAGTTGAGAAAGACATGAAAGATATGAAGGAAATCGACCAGAATATTATGTCCGGCGAGGAACTGGATATCCTCCAGGAGATTATGAACATAGCTTTCGGTAGAGCAACGGCCGAACTGGCCGAGCTCATCGATATTCGTGTACAACTTAGCGTTCCCCAGGCGAAGTTAATATATACCGTGGACTTACCGGAATATTTGCAGGATGAAGTTAAGGATTACGGCGATATCAGCATCGTTGAACAGAGGTTCTGGAGCGAATTCAACGGATCCTCTCTCCTCATTCTTCCCGCCGGTTCCGGTAAAGAATTAATAACACTGCTCACAGGCCAGGAAATGGATGTTTTTGTCTCCGATCCTGTTGATGAACTTGAAAAGGGGACATTAATGGAAGTAGGGAACATCCTCATAGGAGCCTGTATCGGCAAGATAGCAGAACTGCTTGATGTTGAGTTAACCTATTCCCCACCTATTGTTCACGTTGGAGATAATGCTCATGATCTTCTGCCAAATTCAATAATGAGTTCCTATGAATTGACAATCGCGTTGCGGACAAGTTTCCATTTTGAAAAAAAGGATGTCTTCGGTTTCCTCTTTGTTTTAACGAGCCAGGAATCACTGAACTGGCTCAAAAAAGCCCTCCATGATTTCATGGAAAAATTCGCATGATTTTCAACCAGCTTTTTGATTTGTTAGATATCGGGATTGTTATTCTCGATAGTAATCTCAAGGTTCATAAATGGAACAAATGGATGGAATTACACAGCAAAATACCTGCTGACAAGATCATCGGCCATTCTATTTTTGATTTCTTCCCTAATCTGAATAATCCAAGCTTTTCGCGGAGCCTGAAATATGTTCTGAATCTCGGCAATTATTACTTCTTTTCTCAAAAACTGCACCACTATCTTTTTCCTTTCAAGCCCGTAAGCTATCTTGCCGGGAATATTAATTTTATGCAGCAGAGCTGCAATATGGGACAGCTTGTCGATGAAGAATCTTCAACAAAATATGTATATATAACCGTTCATGATGTCACCGAAATTGCCATATTTGAAAAAACTCTTATTGAAATGAACACAAGAGACAGCCTGACAGGAGTTTATAACCGAAAGTTTCTTGAAAACCAACTGCAGAATGAATTCAAAAGGTATAAAAGAGGGCTCAGGCCTTTCAGTCTCATCATGTTTGATATAGATTTTTTCAAAAATACCAACGATACACATGGGCACCTCTGCGGCGATTCTGTTCTTAAATCTCTTACTGCTGCAGTTTTATCAACGATAAGAAGTACCGACATACTTGCGCGTTACGGCGGTGAAGAGTTTTTCTGCCTCCTTCCCGAAACTGATATCGAGAGCGCTGTACACTTAGCGGAGACATTAAGAAAGGTCATCGAGAACAGACAGTTTTCTTTCAAAGATATAACATTGCAGCTGACTATCAGCCTGGGTGTTACCGGAATGAATGAGGGAATCACCTCGTCGGAGGTCTTACTGAAAAAAGCCGATGATGCCTTATATGAGGCAAAAAGAACAGGCAGAAATAAAGTAGTTACCATACGATAGAGATCTACCCCCCCAATTTGTTACCGGAATATTTAATTTGTCCTTTTCTCCATATGCTATTGCAAGCTAAAATGCTGTTTTTGCTGAATTTTATTGAAAAATCCGTCATAGCGCACTACACTAATAGACCGTAAGACAATATAAGGAGGCTTTTTCGATGAAATCTGCTAAACTCTTTTTGGTATTCATCCTCATCTACGTGCTCACGTTCTCCGTCAATACCAACGCGAAAGAATCCTCTGCAAGAGCTCCCGGCATGCCATCTTCCATCAAATTCGGCACTATTCCTGTACTCCAGTCGCTTCCTCTCTTTGTAGCTTCTGAAAAAGGTTTTTTTAAGGAACAGGGCCTTTCCGCTGAAATTGTCCTTTTTAACTCCGCCATGGAAAAAGACATCGCCCTTACTTCAGGCCAGATAGTCGGCTATTTCGGGGACCTCATGACGCCTATGGTCCTTCAGGCTAATAATGTCGGTGTAAAAATAACGGCAACTAATTTTAATACTACCAAAGAACAACGCATGTTTGCCATACTTGCAGCACCGCAATCAAAAAATAAAGGTCTCTCGGAAATTGCCGGATCAGGTATCGCGACCGGTTCAAACACCATCGCCGACTATTTGATCATACGGCTCCTGGAGCCCCAAAAAATAAATAAAAACGCAATCAATCTCATCGATGTGAAGGGTATACCGATCCGCCTCCAGATGCTCCTCTCCGGTCAGGTATCGGCAGCGCTCATGCCTGAACCTTTGGCAACGCTGGCCGAGATGAAAGGTGCCAGAGCTCTTATCGACGACAAGGGTCAGGGGCTTTCCGCCACCGTGCTCGCTTTCAGCGAAAAGTTTCTCAAAGAATACCCCCAGGCAGTCAAGGCTTTTCACAGGGCAATCCACAAAGCATCGGATTATATCAATAAAAATCCTGACGAGGTACGCGCGGTTATGAATAGGAATTGCAATATGCCGGAGCCGCTCCAGAGTTCTTTTCCAATCCCCAAATTTCCCAAGCTTGTCCTTCCCGCGCGCGATCAGGTTACAGACGTTTACACATGGCTTCGCGAAAAACAGATCATAACAAGGGTAATGACATACAAAGATATGGTTGCCGATGGATACCTACCATAAATTTTTGCGCGTTGAGGGATTGGGAAAAACGTTTTACGGGGTAAAGGAATCAAAGACCGTCCTCAACGGGGTCAGCTTTGATCTGCCTCTTCCAGATTCGCTGGCCATAGTGGGTCCTTCAGGCTGCGGGAAGACAACGCTCATCCTCGCCATAGCGGGACTCCTTAAGATAACAACCGGTGCTGTCCTCTTTCAGGACAAGGCGGTGACAGGGCCAGACCGGGATATTGCCCTCGTACTCCAGGAATACGGCCTCTTTCCCTGGAAGACCGTGGCCGCAAATATGACTCTCGGCGCGCAGATCCAGAAAATCAGTGTCTCCCAAAAAAGGCTTGATGCCGTGAAAAAAGAGCTTGATATTGAGGGTCTCGATCATCTTTATCCGGCACAACTCTCCGGAGGGCAACGGCAGAGGGTCGCCCTGGCACGGGCACTGCTTACAAACCCTCTCCTTCTCTTGCTTGATGAACCATTCGCCGCTATCGACACAGTGACCCGTGAGAGGCTCCAAAATCAACTCCTCGAAGCCTTCAAACGGTGGCAGTTCAGTTATATCATTGTAACCCATAATATCGAAGAAGCTGTTTTTCTCGGAAAAAGGATTATCGTTCTTGCCAATGACGTCCCGAGTATCAAGACAATCATTGACAATCCCGCCATGGGCGATATCGACTACCGTGACAAAGCGGCGTATTTTGAGCTTATTACCTCCCTCCGGAAGATACTTGAGGAAACAGTATGAGAAGACAACAGGTCATTATTTACGCTATTACCATTCTTCTCATCTATGCCGTCTGGTATCTTCTCTCTTTGATCCTCGGGAGCAACATTCTTCCTGACCCGTTTCTCGTCTTTCAGCGCGGATTCAGAGAGATCGCAAAGGCCACTTTCTGGGTCCACGTGGAGGCATCGGTCCTGAGGATGATAGCCGGACTCTTCTTTGCCTTTATTCTCGCCGTACCCGCTGGACTTGTCCTCGGCAGCAATCCGAAACTTGACAGACTCTTTGCTCCGCTCATCTATCTCGGTTATCCTATCCCCAAGATTGTGCTCATGCCTATTATCTTTGTCCTCTTCGGCATCGGTGACACCGGCAAGATTGTTCTTCTCACCATGATCATCTTCTTTCAACTCCTCATCACGACCCGTGACAGTGCCCGTAAAATTAGCAACGAAATCGTCTATTCACTCAATTCTCTCGGCGCCACGCGTCTTGATTTTTACATCCACGTTGTCTGGCCTGTAAGTCTTCCAGGCATTATCACATCACTGCGCATAGGCACCGGCACGGCCGTCGCCGTGCTTTTCTTTGTGGAATCAATCGCGACCAATAAAGGAATCGGTTTTTATATCATCGATTCATGGGGAAGGGCTGATTATGCCACCATGTTCGTGGGCATTATCTCACTCTCCATCATCGGTATTATTCTCTATGAATTCTTTGATCTCCTTGAAAGGAAACTCTGTAAATGGAAAAACCAGTAAAGCACAAATACCCAACCGTAAAGACTGTCGCCGATCACGAAAGGATCGGCATGGTCAAGGAGATATTTTCCACTATTACAGACAAATATGATTTCCTGAACCACCTGCTGAGCCTGCGAAGGGACGTTGCCTGGCGGCGCTTTGCTATCAAGAAGATGCTTTTCCCTGACACCGGGAGTTTTCTCGATGTGGCCTGTGGAACAGGAGATTTTTCCATAGGAGCTGCTCTGAGATACCCCCAGATACTTGTCACGGGCGTTGATTTCGTTCCTGAAATGATCAAGGCCGGCATGGGTAAAGTTGAAGCACGAGGACTCTCCGGGAGGATCACCCTGATACACGGTGACGCGCTCTCGCTTCCTGTTCCTGATGATGCCTTTGACGTCACGGGGATGGCCTTTGGAATCAGAAATATTCCCGACAAGAAGAAAGCCCTTGAAGAAATGCTTCGTGCCACAGTGCCGGGCGGGCAGATAATGATACTGGAAATGACCTTCGTCCGGAACAGATTTTTCAAATTTATCTATTATGTATACCTGAACTACCTGCTTCCCCTCTTCGCGAAGTTATTTACCGCCAATCCCGCCGCCTATCATTACCTCGCCGATTCAATCATGAATTTTCCTTCACCGGATGAATTTACCGCACTCATGGAAGAAGCTGGCATGATCGAAGTTGAAAAATTTCCTCTCACCTTCGGTATCACCTGGCTGCATATCGGAAGAAAACCGGAGCTGGTGGCATGATGAATAAAGCAATGGTACGGGCCTGGCTTCAGGCGAGCCGCCTGCCTTTCTATGTGGCAACATTCATCCCGCTTTTCCTCGGATGGATACTGGCTATAAAAACAGGAAGCCCAGCGCGGCCCGGCAGGTTCCTCCTCGTTTTCCTCGGCTCTCTCATGGTCCATCTTTTGACAAATCTCGCCAATGACTATTTTGACCACCTTGTGGGCACGGACGCGGGAGAAGCAATCGGCGGATCACGGGTAATACAGGAAGGAAAGATTTCGCCGAAAACCATGTGGCGTGTCATTATAACTCTTTATATATTTGCTTTCGCTATTGCCTTCATTATCATTTTCGGTTTCAAATTGTATCTCCTTGCCATACCTATCTTCTTCGCCGCCTTCAGCAGCTACTTCTACGTCGCGCCGCCTATCCGGTATGGCTATTACGGCCTCGGCGAACTCTTTGTAGGCATCAATATGGGGCCTATCATGGTCGTCGGCACATACTGGGTCATCAAGGGGCAACCTGAATGGGCACCGCTTTTTATTTCCATCCCGATCGGCCTCATGGTGGCGTCCATCCTCTACTATCAGAGCCTGCCCGACATGAAGACAGATGAGGCGGCGGGTAAGCGCACGCTGGCTGTGAAGCTTGGGAAGACGGGTGCCTTTTGGGGACTTATTTTGTTTTTTGTTTGCATCTATCTGAGTATTTTTTTACTCATCGTCTGCGGATTTCTTTCCTGGTACAGTCTTGTCTTCTGCGTGAGCATACCGATCTTTGTTAAACTCATCCGCATTGTTGTGAAGACAGATGACTGGGTGTTATTGGATCAGTATGGGAAGTATGTGCGGATCATCTATTTTATCAATGGTGTGGCCATCATCCTCGGCATCGTGGGATGATAGGGGCTGAAGTGATTTTCGCGGCTAACTTTGTCGGCTTCAGGGCCGCACAATACTCAACGTAGCGCTGCTACGCCTCCGTTTGGCAACCCTTCGCCTTCGTGTTATCCATCTAAAATCGCTTCAGCCCTGAAATAATATTGTTAAC
The DNA here is from genome assembly GCA_964644085.1 of uncultured Syntrophus sp. Lineage (GTDB taxonomy): Bacteria > Desulfobacterota > Syntrophorhabdia > Syntrophorhabdales > Syntrophorhabdaceae > PNOF01. The sequence goes on from CAZXVZ010000038.1 coordinate 17,200, forward strand.
CCCAAATTTTTATTCCATTTTACGGCTCCTCCTCGGCTTCGCGTTATCTAAACAAATCCGGATTTGGTATAAACCATGATACAAGCATGGTGTCGGGGTATCCTAAGGAAACCGTGAGGCTAAGGAAGCTTGGTCTTTTGCGAGAAGCAAAAGTTCCGAAGCCGAACGCGAGCAAATGACGTCGCTGGAACAGAACGAGCGTGTTTGCGTGGATTTCCCGGCATATATCCTCACCCGCTCATTTCATCCGCATTGACAAATTATTCTTGCATTTTAAAAGTGATTGTTTAATAATTGAGTAAAGTTGCATCGGCACGGGGCAGTTTGGCAGCGTTTCATTGAGCAAACGAGTGTTTTTCATATAGACCGGTTATACCTGAAAAGGATTAGTTCATGAAAGGCAAAGAACCGCTTAGCGAGATAGAACTTCCGAGAGAAACTAAAGGAGCATGGAGAACTGTGGGGTCAATCTTTGAGCAGCCCCATCCCTGATTATCCGGTACGGAACAATAAGGCTCTTACGGAACAATCGGAATGGCTGTCGAGAAAACTCGGTGCTTTAAGACCATACTTCGAGCGATTCTTTCCTCACTGGATCATGAAACATCCGGCTACGGGAATGGTATGGGATATGCTTGAGGCCGCAACTGGAATTGAGTCTGTAGCCCAAATCAAAGGTCCGTCGCTGCGAACAGTTATCCAGCGGATGGATCAAGTGCTTGGAGAACTCGATACGTACGATCCGGAAGACGGGATTCCCAGAGCACCAGGTAGGCCGATTAAATCGGGCATCGGAATAGATCGGCTGATGATCGCTTATTTGCGCCAACTCCATCCGTATATCATGAAGGGTTGCGGTCAACTTTTTGTGGACGGGCACTATACTCAAGCAGTGGAGGAATCAGCCAAGGCAGTATTTCAGTACCTAAGAGAAAAAACGAGCCTTAGCGTTGATGGGGCATCTCTCGTTGATACGGCTTTCAGTGCAACAAATCCGATGCTTGCATTCAGTGACCTGTCTGACCAGAACAAACGAAACGAGCAGATAGGCTTCATGGAAATGCTTAAAGGGTTTGCCAAGGGTGTAAGAAATCCGCTGGCCCATGCCCACGGCAAGCAGGAGGAAGCTCAGAAGGCATTTGAGTATCTGGTGATGGCCTGGCTATTCTGCAGAAGAATTGATGACGCATCACCCCAGGTATGACGAGTAGCTCCACCGGACATGGCAATACAACGTGCCACGCCGGTGAGCACCAGGTCATGGGTCGTGGTACTCTTACCCGCCCCCTTACCAAGAGAAATTCTGGCAAACCGGAACAGCGGGTAAGCTGAAGCAAGGAGGAAACATACCATTATGCAACCGAGGATAGAAACATTAACCGAAAGAAGATTGGTCGGCAAACGAATAATGATGTCCTTAGCCGACAACAAGACATTTGAACTTTGGCGGAGCTTCATGCCACAGAGAAGAGAGATCACCAACAGCATTGACACGGATCTTTATTCAGTTGAAGTCTATGGCCCGACATATTGGGACGATTTCAGTCCTGAAATGACATTTGAAAAGTGGGCAGCTATACAAGTGACGGACTTTCACGCGGTTCCCGATGGAATGGACACCTTGAGAGTGCCTGATGGACTCTATGCTGTTTTTATCCACAGAGGGCCAGTCAGTGAAGCACCAAAGACATACGGTCATATTTTCCGGACCTGGCTGCCAAATTCGGGTTTCACATTGGACGACAGGCCCCATTTCGCGTTGATGGGCACCAAGTACAAGAATGAAGACCCGGATTCTGAAGAAGAGATATGGATACCAATCAAACCGAAACAGTAGCGAGAAAACAGGGTCCCAACCAGCCGCTGAAACGGACGGTTTTCAGCCGCCGGTGAACTTCCCGTTCTGAGGAAAAACAAATGGAAAAAATGATTAAAACGGTCACGGAATTCGGGATTGCTCTAGTGGAAAAGCAACACAGATTCTTTACAAATGGCGATGTGGACAATTGTGAACATGTTCCTGCAATAAAGCGGATTGCCGATACTGCTTACGCTTACCTGAAACGAAAAGGCGTAAGTTCCGATGAGGCGAAGAAAGTGAAGAATAAATTGATTGACCATGGGAGAGACCTCTTCTTAGAAGTATGGATGAAAACGGAAGAAGACGAGGAGCAACTCACCCAGGAAGATCGAGAAGAAGGAGAGAATACATTTTACGAACTTCTGAAGGAAAGCGGCAGATAACAAGTCGGTGCACTGCCGCGGAGGGATATCGGGCTGAAATACATTGAGGATTTCGGGTATCCCACGCATCGTCCTCCGCGCAGGTGACTTCGACGTTCGGGCAGGGATAAATTCAAATGCTGCCACGTAATTCATTGTGTCTTAAGAAGAACAATGCGGATAAGATAAAAAA
>CAZXVZ010000039.1:0-19376 GCA_964644085.1 uncultured Syntrophus sp.
CAGCTTTTAAACGTTTTTCACGTTATCACGCTTTATAACAGAATCAAAGACGGCAGGATCGATGAGACCTTTTCGCCGAGAGCAATCATGTTTTCGGGTAAATCCGCGCCCGGATATCTTCTTTGCAAATTAATTATAAAGCTCATTCACAACGTGTCCGAGGTTGTCTCAGCTCATCCACTGGTACGAGACAAAATCGAGGTAGTTTTTGTGCCAAATTATGGAGTAAGCCTGGCACAACTGATCATGCCGGCGGCTGAACTTTCTGAACAGATATCAACAGCAGGCTATGAAGCATCAGGTACGGGAAATATGAAATTTGCTCTTAATGGTGCGTTGACAATCGGCACATATGATGGCGCTAACATTGAAATACGCGAGGAAGTCGGGGAAGATAACTTTTTTCTTTTCGGGCTTGATGCTGAAGCGATATTCGAATTGAAAGCCGGCTACAATCCCAATAAGTGTATTGAACAGAACGAGGAGCTTGCCCTGATAATGAGACAATTATCAGAAGGTTATTTTTCTCCTGAGAATCCGGGTCTTTTCAAACCAATTGTCGATTCCATACTGTCAGGTGATAAATATTGTGTTTGCGCTGATTACGCTTCTTATATAGAATGCCAGGAAAAAGTATCAAGGGCCTACCAGGATCAGGGAAACTGGGCCAAGATGGCCATCCTGAATGTTGCTCGTTCAGGTAAATTTTCAAGTGACCGGGCAGTCAATGAGTACGCGAAAAATGTCTGGCATCTCACGGCAGTAGATATTCATGGTTCAGCATAAAAGATGCTTGACTTCAATCTTTTACCTATGATGCTTTATTTCGATATTAATCTATGGAAGGGATAATGTTATGAAAAAATATCCTCATTTGTTTCAGAGAGGTTTAATAGGAAAATTAGAGACAAAAAACAGGATCAAGTATGCCGCCACGGAAACCAATTTTCCTTACGGTGACGGATATGTAAGCGATAAAGAAGTTGCCTATATGGAAGCGCAGGCGAAAGGAGGGGCTGGTATCGTCACTACTCAGGGCGCTTATCCTGACAGAAAAGGCGAAGGAAAAGGTTTCAAGGGTATGATGGCCATATATGATGATAGCTTCATACCGGGACTCGCGAAGATAGCCGATGTGATTCGCGTGAATGGCGCACTTTCTTGTCTGCAAATTCTCCACTGTGGCAGGGAAGGCGGCGTGGAACTCGATTATTGCCTTATGCCCTCAGTGGTACCTCAGAAATTATCCTATTTCAAAGCCCCCCGTGAGATTACAAAAGACGAAATCAAAAAGGCAATTCAAGATCATGTGGACGCTGCGAGGCGGGCAAAAGAGGCTGGATTCGATATAATCGAGCTTTCCGGGATTGTAGGTTACCTGATATCCACATTTATTTCCCGATATACCAATAAAAGAGATGACGAATACGGAGGAGACCTGTATCAGCGGTGCCGATTAATGGTGGAAGTCATTCAGAGCGTAAAAGCTCAGGTCGGCGATATGCCGGTCGGTATCAGGCTCTGCGGTCATGAACTCCTCGACGACCGCGGGGGCAACACCCTCGAAGAGAGCATAGAGAGTTTTAAGATTGCCGAGGAGGCCGGGGCCGACTATGTGAGTGTAACAATCGGCTGGCACGAGTCTTCGCAGTCGGTAATTACGAGAGATGTTCCCATGGGCCATTGGCTTCCTATAGCGGAGAAGGTGAAAAAAACAGTAAATATTCCCGTTATGATGGCCTTCCGGCAGTTTCTCCCTGACATTCCGGAAAGGGCTATGGCAGCCGGCCAGATTGATTTCTGGGAAATGTGCAGACCAATGATTGCCGATCCTGAACTTCCGGTTAAAGTTCAGGAAGGACGTGAAGGTGAGATTATCCCCTGCGTCGCCTGTAATCTCTGTTTTTCAAGACTCTATTATCATCAGCCTCTTATGTGCACAGTGAGACCGTCCCTGGGTCATGAGAGAGAAGAAGATTGGGGCTATTACGGATTTACCCCTGTTCCAAACAAAAAGAGGATCGTTATCATTGGCGCCGGGCCGGCAGGACTGCAGTGCGCTGCTGTTGCGGCACAAAAAGGCCATCGTGTGACTATTTTTGAAAAAAACGATTGTCCGGGAGGAAATATTCTTCTCGCTTCGAAAGTGGATGATGGAGCCATAGAATTGTTAAGACCCGTGGCTTTACTCGAAAAACTGTGTCTGAAAGCCGGTGTGCAATTTAAGTTTGATCTCGAATACACAGAGAAGATGCTGGGCAATGAAAATCCTGACGCACTCGTTGTCGCTTCCGGCGCGGGCACCGGAAACATTCCGGAATTTGTTTTCACGCCGGGCGACATTATCGTTGAAAGAAAGAAACCGGGAAGGCGTGTTGCAATTATAGGAGGTAATGGAGTCGGGCTGGGTATAGCGGTTTTTCTTTTACGCCGCGCTGATTGTGAGATTATCGTCATTGAAGAGAGCTCAAGAATAGGCCGGGATGTGAATCCATTCTATCTCTGGCAGTATCTGAGTCTTATGAAAAAAAGAAAGGTGCAGTTTCTGAATCAGACCAAGGTATCCGCTATCAAAGAAAACTTTGTCCATATCGTGGGAATATCCGGCGAAAAGGCAATAGAAACTGACAGTATAGTTATGGCTCTTTTTGAACCGGAAAAAGAATGGAAAGCGAAAGCCGGTAACCTTGTCCGCGAGATATATGTCATAGGCGATGCTAAAAAGCCTCGAAGACTTAACAACGCAATACATGAAGGATACCGTTTGGGGATGGTGATCTGATGATACCAATCGTGAATAAAGATCTTTGCACAGGGTGCGGAAATTGTGTGGAAATATGTCCACCGGGAGCCATTTCGCTCAAAAATGACCATGTGTTCATAGAAGATGAGCTTTGCGAAGAGTGCGGTTTCTGCGCCGCGGAATGTCCGGTGGAGGCAATCAGCATACCTTTCCCGCAATCAGGGAAATAGCGTTTTCTCAAATTGCAAAGCCTAAATTGAAAAAACCGTAAAAATTATTTATTGATCAGTTTTTTTCCAATTTCCCAGGCGCCCCCCACATTTCTGCCGAGTTCTCTGTATTGTTTTTCAGGCATGATAAGAACAAAGGGATTGATCTTTTTCAGATCCGGCGCGCCGTCAGTGAGAAAATTCTCATCGCAGTAGGCGGCGACTATTTCACCGATGAAGAGTTCTTCTGCCGGCAGATTGACTGTCTGAATAAGTTTGCATTCAACGTTAAAAGGGCATTCCTTAATCATCGGCGCGGTTTCCAGTTTACCGTAAAAAGTCTCGAATATACCCCCTTTATCAAATTTACGGCCAGAGACCAAACCGCAATAGTCTACCTTTTCGGCCATATCTGCTGACGGGATATTAACGCTGAATGTTCCGTTCGCTTTTATTCCTGAATTAGTAAAATGAGCCTTATTCATGGCCACAGCCAGACAGGCAGGCTCGGGGTTAACCATGCTGAACCACGCCACCGTCAGATAATTCGCTTTTTTCTCGACATTCGCGCCAACAAGCGCGCAGGGCATAGGATAGTATATGCGATCACTGCCAATTTGAATTTTTCCCATATAAACCTCCTCTTTTTGAGCATTAATGAATAGTAATCAAACTTTAATGCTCCCCGAAGGATTTTGTCAAGGAAGAGTACAAGAAAAAGCCACCGGTAGGGTGGGGTTAACCAGTGGCTCAGCAAGACAGCCCTGAGGTAAATAATAAAGTGAGGGCTGATTCACTATAACATTATTGTATTTGTAAATGAATGATAAATATCACGTATTTATAGAAATCTTTCTTCTTGCATTTTGGCCGTCCTTACGGCAAAATGGAGATAAGAATCGGATTCATGGACAAAGTTATCTAAAACTGTTTTTTCATAGGAGAGTAATATGGGATATCTGGACACTCTCAAAGCTCTGGGCAACGCCATATCAAAAACAAAAGATCTTAAACTGCTGGAGAAATTCATCAGCTTCCAGCAAAGCGCAATGGAACTCTTCGATGAAAACAGAAAATTGAAAACTGAACTCGAAATATTGAATAGAGGGAAAAAGTTACAAGGCACCATTGTGTATAAAGATGGCGTGTATTTTCTGAGAAATAACGACAAAGAAAGCGGCCCTTACTGTACCCGATGCTTTGATAAAGATAAGAATTTAATTCGGCTGAGAATGTGGGAAAACGGCTACGCGACGTGTTTGGAATGTAGAAGCGAATTTCCTTATCTATATGACAAAAAGTAGTATTTTATTAGGTAAAACAGTAAGCCGACGGTGGGAATTGAACCCACGACCTGCGCATTACGAGTGCGCTGCTCTACCTCTGAGCCACGTCGGCAATAATTGTGTTTATATAACATAATCAACCGTTTGCATACAATAAAAAACATAGCAATTATTGTCAGTCCTTCACCTGCCTCAAAATAACACGAGCAGCGTTACCGTTAAAAATAAAAGTTCCGATATTTCATGAATGGCTCCGAAATTGTCACCTGTCAGGCCGCCGAATCTGGCTGTGAAAATATTTTTCATGATAAAACCCGCCAAATAAATGAAAACAATTGTGAAGAAAAAAAATATTGCAAGAATGCCGTAATGAAATTGCTCCAAAGAATGCATAGACCGCAAAAATATGCACGATGCAACAGAAATAATGGCAAAAAGAAAAACAGTGGCAGCGAAGATGTGCCTTAATCCCGTATGCTCAAGAAAACAATGGGCTATACCATCATTCCGGGCGCTTTTTGTGCGATACATGGCTGTTACCATGGCCCATTTGGAAAAAAGAGGCATAAGGAAAATGACAAAAATTCCATCCTTTGTCTGCAGAAGTTCCGCCGTCAGAAGATATTTGAGGAGTAGAGAAAGTACAATAGCAATGACCCCCATAGGTCCTACTGTGCTGTCTTTCATCACCTGTAGCTTTTTTTTTCTGTCGTTTTCTTGGTCACCTGATGATTTTACTGAGAGAGCGTCGCAGGTGTCTGATAAGCCATCCTGATGAAACCCGCCCGTGACCAGCGCGTAGAAAATAAGCGTGGAAACCGCGGTAATATTGGCAGACATTATTTTAAGAAACAAAAATGAAAGAAGAGCAAGAGAGAACCCCTGGAGGGCGCCGATTAAAGGAAAAAAAACCGATGAGTTACATACATCTTTTTCAGTAATTTCCCCTTTTTCCCATAAAGGGATGATTGTTAGAAACTGAAAGGCTGTCACCATTGCTTTAAGAATCACACCAACTCCCGGGAAACTCCTGCTTCATCAAAGGTGGCCATTTCACGGTATATCTTTAACCCTGCTTCTATCACGAACATTGCCAGAGCTGCCCCCGTTCCTTCACCCAGCCGCATATGTAAATCGAGAATCGGCTTGAGCCCCATTTTTTCGAGCATGACAGTGTGACCTTTTTCCACAGAGTTATGGGCTGCAAACATGTAATCTTTTACCAGAGGTTCCATGGTGTATGCTATAAGTGCCCCTGCCGTTGAAATAAATCCGTCTATTACAACGGGGATTTTTTTTGACGCGGCGCCGAGAACGAGGCCCGCAATGCCGCCAATCTCAGCACCGCCGACCTTGGAAAGTATATCGATCGCGTCAGCCGGATCAGGTTTATTAAGAGCGATCGAATCTTCGATTACTTTGATTTTATGAGTGAGCGCTTCATCCGTTATGCCCGTTCCTTTTCCTGTCACATCGTGAACATCCGCTCCTGTGACGGCCGCGGCAATAGCGCTTGATGGTGTCGTATTTCCAATTCCCATTTCACCGGTCCCAAAAATACCATAACCTTTGTCGGCATACTCAAGTGCCAGTTCAATCCCGGTATCTATGCACAATTCAGCCTCCTTTCTTGTCATGGCGGGGCCTTTTCTCATGTTTGCGGTACCCTTGAGGACTTTGCGTGAGAGCAGCCCTCTTTCATCACCGAAATCGTGGTCTACACCAATATCAATAACGACTTCTTCAGCTCCGATATGTCGTGACAGAACGTTGATTGCCGCACCTCCTTTCAAAAAGTTATAGACCATCTGAACAGTTACTTCTTTAGGAAAGAGAGAAACACCTTCATCGACTACGCCGTGATCACCTGCAAAGGTAAAAATTATTTTTTTTGTCAATGGAGGCGGCATTTCACGCCCTGTCAGGAGAACAAGTTTTTGCGCGAATTCTTCAAGTCTGCCGAGGCTTCCCCGCGGCTTCGTAAGACTGTCAAGTCTCAGACAAACTTTTCGAAGCAAATCATCTTGCGCGGGTTCAATATGCAGTGGGATCACCTTTTATTACCCTCTTATCTTTAATGGAATGCCAGCCGTAAGGAAATACACATTTGTTGAAACCTCAGCCACTTTTTGATTTATGTAACCGAGATTGTCCCTGTAATTCCTTGCTAGTTCATTATCAGGGACAAGCCCCATACCGACCTCATTCGAGACGATATAGAGAAGGGCAGGGCAATCCATTGAAATAATATCAACAAATTTATCTGTTGTTTTGTGAATATCAAATCCCGCATGCATAAGATTCGACGTCCAGAGCGTAAGGCAATCAATCACAATCACGTCATACGAATTCCTTATGTCAATAACAGTTTGTGAGATATTTAATGGTTGTTCAAACGTAACCCATTTGGTTCCACGTTCTTTTTTGTGCTTATCAATCCGCAACCGCATCTCATCATCGAGGGCTTCTGCGGTGGCGATAAAAGCCTTCCTTCCTGAGATAGTCGATGCTTCCTGCAGGGCATATGTACTTTTCCCGCTCCGAGCTCCACCTAAAATGAAAACTACTTTTCGCATTTTTCTCTGACCTCTTCAGATATAATTAACACGAACGGTTTTCCTGAGAGCGGGTTTTTTTCAACAACTACGACCGTGTGATAAACATCTTCTATGTCCCTGTAGGTGAGGACTTCCTCAGGCGTCCCCGCTTTCCGGATTCTGCCGTTGTCCATAAGAACCAATCTGTCACAATATTCCGAGGCAAGGTTAAGATCGTGCAGAACAATTAAAACGGTCAGGTTATATTCTTTGTTGAGCCGTCTGATGAGATCGAGTATACTTACCTGGTGGGTGATGTCGAGATGCGCTGTTGGTTCATCAAGCAATAGCAGAGACGGTTCCTGCGCGATGGCACGGGCTATAAAGGCCAGCTGGACTTCCCCTCCGCTCATTTCCGACATAAAATGGTTTTTTAATCGCTCCGTATCCGTCATTTTCATTGCCTTGTCGGCAGCCAGTAAATCATTCTTACTTTCAAAAAACTGAAAGTTTTTAAAATAAGGGACTCTCCCCAGGAGGACAAATTCTTTTACTGTCATGGAAACAACGGGCAGATTTTGGGAGACCACAGCAATCTTTTGCGCGATTTCCTTATGATCGAGCACGCGGATATCCTTATTTTCGAGATAAATCATACCTTGCGCGGGTTTGATAAGACGGGTGATTGCCCTCAGGATTGTCGTTTTGCCTGAGCCGTTGGGCCCGATAATGCCGATGAATTCACCTCTCTTCACGTCAAGATTGATATTATCGAGAACAATGGTGCGGCCATAACCGCATTGTATTTTTTCCATTTTGATCATGATCTGCCGTTTCCCTGCGAAAAAAACTTCCTGCTTAGTACATAGATAAAGATGCTTCCCCCCAGAATCCCGGTAATAACACCAACGGGAAGCTGAATAGGGGCTATGATGGTTCTGGCGATTGTATCACAGGCAATGAGAAAACCGGCTCCGGTAAGAAAAGAAACCACGAGAAGACGCCTGTGATCGTATCCGGTCAGAATTCGCGCAAAATGGGGTACAATTAGCCCCACAAAACCGATGAGACCTGACGTCGAAACGCTAATTCCGGTCAGAAGGGAGGCCAGAAAGAACAGCTGTTTCTTTGTTTTTTCAACATCGATGCCAAGATGAACCGCCTCTTCTTCACCGAGTGAAAAAGCGTTCATGCGCAGGCCGAACAGATATGAAAGAAAAAGACAAAGAAGAGAAACAAAAAGTGCCGTCAATATGAGAACCCAGCTTGGCTGTTCGAGAGAACCCATTATCCAGAAGATAATGCTTTGAAGGTCTTCAGCGCGCGAAATGGCAAGGATTAAGATGACCATTGAAGAAGAAATGAAACTGATCATGACACCCGTTAAAAGCAACCCTTCTATGTGAAGCACCTTTTTTCTGGTGTTAAATAAATAGAGCAGGATTACTACAACGGAAGCGCCGACAAAACCCGATACTGGAAGTATGCCGTCAGGCAGCAGCCCCCCAAGTCGGAGAACAATACAGAGTGAAGCACCCAGGGCCGCTCCACCCGATATCCCGAGGGTATAGGGTTCAACGAGAGGGTTACGGAACATGCTCTGGAGGATAACCCCGGCAAGGCTCAAGCCTCCCCCTACCGCAAAACCGAGAATAATTCTGGGTAAACGTATATCGACAAGGATGCTGTATTCAGCACCCCCTTTTTCCCCGAAAAGAATGGAAAAAATCTTGCCTATAGGTATGGCTGCCGAGCCGCTCACGAGAGAGATGCCAGCTGACGCGGCGAGGAAAAGCAGGCTCGCGATAAGAAGAAAAGGCCAGGATGTTTTTTCTGTTTTCATCGCGCTGCTGCCTTTTCGGGGTTAAGGAGAGCGACAATCTCCGCAAGGTATTTCGCGAAGCTCACAGGCGTAGGACTGCATAACCTGTCGGGATCAACAATATAAATCCTGTTATTTTTTACCGCTTCAACGGTGGTGAATCGTTTCCATGTTTTTCTTTCATTTTCACCGGATATACCCATCGTCGCGATAATGATGACATCCGGATTTCTCTTGACAACGTCTTCCATGCTTACCGAACCAATCCCTGCATCCTGGTAAATATTAGTACCACCAGCGAATCGAATATAGTCATTGATGAAGTATTTTTTCGTGGCCACAAACAAGGGTTTGGAACCTATCTGTATAAGGACTTTCAGTCTGGGAAGAGAAGAAGTTTTCTTCGCTATTTTTGCAACCTCGTCTTTTGCTTCCATAACTAACCGTCGCGAATCCTTTTCCTTTCCGACGACCCGCCCGAGTTGGAGGAAAAAATCACAGAGGAGATGAAAATTCTGCGGTATCTGAAATATGACAACTTTCAGGCCGATATTTGTTAATTTCCGGATCTCCTTGGGGCTTGTGAGACTCATGGCCAGGACGAGGTCAGGCTTAAGGCTTACGATCTTTTCCTTGTCAGGTTCCATGAGTGTGCCTATCTTTTCCTTGGCCCGGGCACGAAGGGGTTTCTGGCAGTAGATCGTAACACCGACGATGGAGTTCTCAAGCCCAAGAGTGTAAAGAGCTTCCGTAATGGCAGGACTCAAGGAGACAATTCTCATGGGCTTCTGTGATTCATTTTTCGCATCGATGTTATCTTTTGCAGAAGCCGACACCAACGACACATAAAAAGAAAAGGTTATAAAGCAAAAGAGAAAAAGATATTTTTGAAACAATTTCATCCAATCTCCCGTGGCTTTCCGCTGCTTCTCTGTAATACCCGGTTATCATCACAGTGTATGCTTAATGCCATGGCGCATTCATTTTCTCCGCTCCGGGAGCAAAATCTTTGTATCTGTATCATTAATTCCATTATCCTCAGTGCTCAACATTCTTATCAACATCAATTCTGCCCGCCGGTAAACCATACGGGGCTAAGGTCTCCTTTCAACACAGCGCTCATGGGCACGCAGCTCAATTCGATCTGAAGTCCTGAACTGACCCTGGATATTTCTTGTTTCATAAGTGCAGAAAAACAGTTCAGTGGTTAATACCGGTCGAACGGGTTCGTGCCGAAACTCTTTGAGACATTCTACAACATCAAGAGTATCAAACTCGTCACGATAGAAACCTAAAGTAAGATGCGGTTGATACTGAACCGGCGTATCTTCTTTAAAAATCATATTGAGGCGGCCGCGAATCCGTTTGAGTGCTCCTTCTGAATCTTCAATCATCAAGCACGGTGCAGTTGTGAAGCTATTCAATGAAATAACCTTAAGGTAAAAAGGGGAAATTTTCATTTCGCTCAGGGTTCTCCATTGCCGGTCCAGTTGCTCAGCTGAAAAACGGTTTTGATCAATTAGACCGCACGCAATAATGGTAACATGAGGCGCGCGTTCGTAACCGGGATGGATAAAGCGTTTTACGTGCTCCCGCGCCGCTTCCCACAGAGCAATCCAGTTGTGATCATTAATTACAACAGCCCAGAAACCGTAATGTGAAATACCATTATGCCATTCAACAAAATCATGATTAAGGCACGGGATGGTTCTAGATGCTGAGAGAAAGGATGTAAATTTTATATTAGAATCCGGTTTCCGCATATGCCTTTTTATCTCTCTGAATCAAGATAACTCATTTTTTTCCATGAGGTCATTAAAATTCATAAGCCAACCCGGCAAAAACTGAACGACCCGCTCCGGGATATCGGGCAACAGAGGTTACAAGTGAAGCCTGATCCGTGAAGGTTGAAAAGCGGGTGTCGTATCTTTTATTGAATAAATTGACGCCAGCCAGTGAGATAATCCAATGTTTATAAAATCGCTGCTCCATTTTCACATCAGCTGTCCAGTAAGAATGCAGATCATAGGTCGTTGTTTTTGTATCGGGATATATTGTAGACTCTGTTCTGTACCAGATACGATTACCCACATATCGGGCTGTTGCCGTCACGGTCAGGCCGGAGTCGCTTTTATACGTGAGATCGGCCTTAAATTGATTTCTTGGTGTATATGACGCGCGCCGTCTACTTAAGCGGTACTGAAAATCAGGCGGTATAAATGGCGGCCAGCCGTAATCTTGTTTGGTGTATTCGCGGTTTTTTTCAGTTGCGTCCGTGTACGTATAGCTCAAGGCCAGTGTCAGGGCGTAAAAAGGGCCAACTTTGATTCCCGCCTCAATGCCATCCGCTTTGTATCCCTCCAGGTTAATAGGAATCCACACCCCCTGGGAATTTGGTTCCCATTGAATTTTATCATCAACATTCCAGCGAAAATACGAAAGCGTCATGAATAACTTGTCTTTAAGCAATGACTGTTCGAGAGTGACATCTGAATGCCAGCCGATTTCAGGTTTCAGATCAGGATTTCCTTTTGTATAAGGGTCAGCCGGCCAATAAAGATCGTTGGGAGTTGGTGCCAGAAAATGTTTCCCGTGACTTATTTTCAGCGCGGTCGTTTCAAATGGATTTATGACCACACCGAAAAGGGGCAGGGAAACTGAACCGAACGTGGAATGAGCTTCATGCCTGATACCGGCGAATCCTTTCCCGTACCGGAATGGTCTGTATTCAGCCTCCGTGAATAGTGCTTTCGTGAAGATATGCGCTTTTGCCCTGGATTCGGGGGCGTTTCTGGATCCGGCTGCGTTCAAGTTATAACTCCGGTTTTTCCAGTTAAAATCCTTGTATTCACCACCCAGAAGAAACCTGGCTCCTTCAAAGGGATAAATGGCCACATGACCGTCCATTCCCAACACATGGTTTGTTATCCAGTTTTCCGCTCCTGTTCCGTCGAAGGCGTAACGGGAATAGTTATAATTCTCCATCTTTGTGTAGTGACCCTTGAAATTATAACCCAACGATTCCAGTGGTTCCCCTTTAATCTCAAGGACAATGCGGCCGTCTTTATCACTACTGTGATCCAACAGAGACGCTGCTTCATTGTTATAAAACCTTTGGCCGCTTATATAATAGTCCTGTGTGTCTGGGGGCGGTTTAACACCCGGCATACCATAATCTCTTTCCACGTAGTCACCGTAGAGGCTCACATTTATGTTTTCTTTCTTATCCAGCAGCAGTTTCAGCGACACATCGTTTTGTCTCAGGTAACTGTTGTCTCGAAACCCGTCGGTTTCAGCTCTGCCGGCAGTGAGATAGTATCCTAAATCTTTCGCGATAAACATTCCGTTCTCTGCTGCTATTCGGTATGTATTCTGTAGACCGTAACCGGCACCAATTTTCAGCTCCATTTTATCTTTTTTCGGATTTTTCGTGATAATATTGATTGTTCCGGCCATTGCTCCTGATCCATAGAGAAGTGAACCGGAACCCTTGACGATTTCAATTCTCTCAATATTATCGATGGGAATTTTTCCTATATCCGCAAGACCCAGTGATGGGGAATTGACATTAACACCATTGACCAGCACCTGAGTGGCGTTGCCCCGCATGCCACGGATATGAATCTCCTGCGAAGCGCCCCCGTAATTGCCGGAAGTCTGCCAGTCTACACCTGACTCATTGGCCAATAACTCCCCGATGTTTGTCGCTCCGGATATCTGAATATCCTTTTTGTCCAAGACAACAACAGCGTTTGGAATATCCTTTCGTTTTTCCGGAATTCTCGTGGCCGTGACAATGATGTCATCAAGCCGATAGGGAACAGGCTCTGCCGCAACGGGATGGCCTGCCGTCATAAAAAGGATTAATAAAATTGCGAGAATGATTTTTTGATTCATAAACAACCTCCTTATACCTCGTAAGGTAGTGTTATGGTGGATTCAACCCAAGGTTTCCTGGCTTAAGGGAAATGGTCTTGCGCGCCTTCCCGTTCCGTTTGGCGGGAACAGTGGCCGGGAATTACCCCATGCGCGACCCTAAAAACCCTTCACAGTTGCGGGACAGCGGAAGATTTTCACTTCGCTTCCCTTGAAGGTTGAACCGTGCAAGTTCGAATTTATTTAACATAAAAATACGTATTGTTTCAATACATATTTTTTATTTCCAGGGGTACCCGGCGATATGCTACATTACTTTCCGTGAAAAACGCACAGAGAAGACTTCTCAATATATTCAATGTGCTCCTCAGGTCTTTTGGAAAAAGAAACTGGTGGCCAGGTGAAACCGCACTTGAAATCATCGTCGGCGCTGTTCTCACGCAAAATACTTCATGGAAAAATGTTGAAAAAGCGATTGATAATCTAAAACACCATAATGCGCTGGATATAGATATTCTCTATCAAATGGACAGGAAAACACTGGCATCGATGGTAAAATCATCAGGATTTTATAACATTAAATCATATAGATTAAAAAATATTATTAAGGTAATACACGATAAATATGCGTCTGATATATGTAATTTAAAAGCACTAAACATATCAGAAATACGAAACAGGCTCCTCGAAATAAATGGTGTCGGTAAAGAAACAGCGGATAGCATTATTCTCTATGCCTTTGATAAACCGATATTTGTCGTGGATGTTTATACGAAAAGGTTTTTAAGAAACCACAGACTGTATGACGGGCAGTTTGATTACGATTCTGTGCAGGAATTTTTTATGAAAAATCTTCCTCACGACACGTATCTTTTTAACGAGTTCCATGCGTTAATTGTTTATTTGTGCCAGAATTTTTGCAAACAAGATCCGGTATGCAGCGCGTGCCCTTTAAAAAAAGACCTTAAATAAGCCGAACCTTTTCATTGTCTTTTGAATTTTCTACGTAACCAAGGACAGTTGCCTCTTCACCGAGTTTTTCAAAAAGTTCAACGACCGCTTTTTCATCGTTCTTTTCTACGATAACGATATATCCTGTTCCCATGTTAAAGGTAGAACACATTTCCTCAAATTCTATGTTACCAAGTTCCATGATATAACGAAAAATCTCTGGAATTGAATCAGGAACGATCTGAATAGATGCTTTCAGGCCATCAGGAATAACTCTCTTGATATTTCCCGGCAGTCCTCCGCCGGTAATATGAACCATGCCCTTAATATTGTATTGTCCTGAGACTTCAAGCACCGGTTTCACGTAGATCCTTGTTGGTTTAAGAAGTTCTTCGTATAATTTTACACCGGTATTCCCCCACGTATCATTCACATTGAACTTATTCATTTCAAAAAAGACATGTCTGACAAGTGAGAATCCGTTGCTGTGAAGTCCGTTTGACGCCAACCCAATGATGGCGTCACCGGCCATAATTCGAGACCCGTCGATTATGCGGTCTTTTTCAACCACACCGACGGCAAAACCCGCGAGATCGTATTCGCCTATTGTATAAAAAGATGGCATTTCCGCGGTTTCGCCGCCGATAAGCGCGCATCCGGCCATTTCACAGCCGTCACAGATACCTGAAATGACCTCTTTGTATATGCTGTCTTCAATTTTTCCGCAGGCATAATAGTCAAGAAAGAAGAGGGGTTTCGCGCCGAGGGTGAGAATGTCGTTGACGCTCATGCCGACAAGATCAATACCGACCGTACTATGTTTACCGGAGGCAAAGGCTATTTTCAGTTTTGTTCCCACACCGTCAGTAGAACTCACCAGCACCGGGTTCTTGTATTCTTTCGGAACTTCGGTAAGTGCGCCAAAGCCGCCTATTGTATTCAGGACGTGTGGATTAAATGTTTTTTGAATTCTTGATTTTATATCTTCAATAAGATTATCGGCCTTCTTAATGTTCACTCCAGCGTCTTCGTATGTTACAGATTTCATTTTTAAACCCCACAATTATTTATTTTATGTATGATTAATCATTAAATTATGTACATTCTCTCAACAGGACAAAAAGAAAAAACGATTTTGTTTTTTTGGTGATCACATCATTTTATTGATAAAATCATCAACAGGGATTGCCGGAAGAGTGATAATCTGAATGGTGCCCCTGGATCCGAGCTCGATTGAAAGCTTCGCGATGGCCTCGTTACTTGGTGCCTCGACAATATTTATAAAATCGTATTGTCCGAGAACCGCGTATTGCGCGAGCACCTTTGCTCCCATACTTTCAATTTCCATGTTGACTGCTTCTATACGCTCAGGGTGTTTCTTGACTGTTTTTCTTCCTTCATCAGTGAGGGTGCTGATCAATATATATATAGGCATTTAAAAGCCCCCATTTCTATTATGCATATTTACATATACTCTCAGTCTTTAATTGTCAATATCAATATCAATTTGATGACATATTCCGGCAATGAATGCTGAATAAGCTGTTCATCTGGCGGAAATATTGTCTAACCAAAATATTTGCTGTTAACAAAAATTACTATCATATTAACAATTCTGTTTTTATTATTGTTTAGTTAGGGTTGCTTACCGGATATTTCATAATTTTTAAGCCACTTTTATCTTGTCTAAATGATTATTTTATGTATAATTATATACCTTTTTTTGACTATAAGGAGGCTTATGAATGGCAAAACCAATGGATCAGTATAAATGGCATGAACTCAACACAGGGTGTGTCATCGAAGAGGCAGGAAACGCGATAGAATACAAAACCGGAGACTGGCGCTCCTCAAAACCAATATGGAATGATGAAAAATGCGTGAAGTGCGGTCTTTGTTGGTTATTCTGTCCTGACGCGGCAGTTTATCAAAAAGATGACGGTTTTTTTACTGCAAATCTTGATTATTGTAAAGGCTGTGGCATTTGCGCGAAAGAATGCAAGCCATCAGCGATAACAATGGTGGAGGAATAACAATGAGCGCAAAGAAAGGTATTGAAGTATCCATCGCAATTGCTGACGCGGTAAAGCTTGCCCGGGTTGAGGCTATTGCTGCTTATCCTATTACACCGCAGACACATATTGTAGAACATCTTTCCGAAATAGTTGCAAACGGGGAACTCGATGCTGTTTATATCAACGTTGAATCTGAGCATTCAGCCATGTCGGCCTGCTGTGGTTCCGCGGCCGCCGGCGCAAGGACATTTACATCAACCAGCGCGCAAGGCATGGAACTGATGCACGAAATCCTTTTTATTGCCTCTGCCATGAGATTTCCAATAGTTATGGCTGCCGTCAACCGGTCGCTTTCATCACCGCTATCCATTTGGGGAGACCACTCGGATATCATGGCTGCCCGTGACACCGGCTGGATTATGCTCTTCTGCGAAAATGGCCAAGAATGCGTTGACACCACCATTATGGCGTATAAAATAGCTGAGAACCGAAAGGTTCTTTTACCGGTTATGGTCAACCTCGACGGATTTTCTTTAAGTCATGTTATTGAACCTATCGAACTTCCGGCTCAGGAAGACGTAGATAAATTTCTCCCACCTTATAACCCTCTTTACACGCTTCATCCTGATAAACCTGTCACCATGGGCGCGTACGGCATGCCTGAGATTTATACGGAAGCAAAATATGCCCAGGAAATGGCGATTGTTCAATCAAAAGAGGTTGTTATTGAGGTTATGGATGAATTCGGCAAACAATTCGGAAGGTATTATAAACCTGTTGAAACGTATAATACGGAAAAAGCAGAAACGGTCTTTATTGCCCTTGGATCGATTGGTGAAAATATCAAGACAACAATTGATGGCCTCAAGGAAAAAGGCAAAGAACTTGGACTTATTAGTCTCCGTCTTTTCAGACCTTTTCCGGAAGAGGAGCTTCTGTCAGCGCTGAATGGAAAAAAGAAAATTGCGGTAATTGAAAGGGTCATGCCGGCCGGAGCAATCAATGGTCCGCTCTTTAATGAAATATCGGCCCTCGTGCTTAAAAACGGATTGGATGTTCATCTTGAAAATTATGTCCTCGGACTCGGAGGACGAGATGTTGTTCCTTCCCAGTTTGAGCAGATTTTTGAAAATTTAAGCAGTCTTCAGAAAAAAGAAAAGAAAACAGGAATGAATTACCAAGTCATAGGGGTGAGAGCATGAAAATGAAAGGTCTTGAGCCGTATACAAAACATCCTGAAGTAGAATTTGTTACCTCCGGTCACAGAGCGTGCCAGGGGTGTGCTGAAATTCTGGCACTCAGACTTGCCCTTAAGGCATTCGGAGAGGATACCATTCTGGCCATGGCAACAGGTTGCATGGAAATCATCTCCAGTCCGCTCCCCACAACGAACTGGAAGGTTCCCTGGATTCATGTGGCTTTTGAAAACACCGCTGCCGTCGCTTCAGGTATCGAATCCGGGCTGAAGATTCTCATGGAAAAAGGGAAAATCGCACAGAAGGACATACACGTCGTTGCCGTAGCGGGCGATGGAGGAACAAGCGATATCGGCCTTCAGGCCCTTTCAGGCGCGCTTGAGAGAGGGCATAAATTTTCTTATATTTGTCTCGACAATGAAGCGTACATGAATACGGGTATCCAGCGTTCTTCTTCAACGCCATATGGCGCCATGACAACAACGAGTCCTCCGGGAAAAAAGAGTATAGGTCAATCTACGCAGAAGAAAAATATGCCGAAGATTGCCGCCGCGCATAATATCCCCTATGTGGCGACTGCCTGTCCTTCATATCCATTTGATCTTCTTGCGAAGATAAAGAAGGCTAAAGCTGTGAACGGACCATCGTACATCCATATTCTTTCAGTTTGTCCCACTGGGTGGAGAATACCAGCCAATGAGGCAATCTTATACGGTAAGCTGGCGGTACAGACCGGGGTATTTCCTCTCTATGAAGTCGAAAACGGCAAATACAAAATTACCCATAAAGTAGAAACACTCAAACCCGTAACAGATTATATTAAAGGGCAGGGTAGGTTCAGGCATCTCACCGATGATGTCATTGCCAGAATACAGGAACAGGTCCATACTGACTGGAATAGTTTAAAGTTTCAATGTAGTGCTAAATAGTTCCACGACACATCATTATTTATAAAATAAAATTGCCCTGCACAGTGAGCAGGGCAATTTTATTTCTAAAAAAATACTATTACATGCAAATAGTGTGACAAAACGTACAGAAAAAACACTTTAATTATGATAAAGTGAGGACAAGGTAAAATAAATGTTGCAATTTTTTTTAAAAAGTATTAAATATAAAGTACTTAAGATAAAATGCTTGATGGATTTTATTAACTGCATAAAGATAAATATTTGACAGCAGGTTAAAATGCCGATAGACCTTGAAAAAACAGGCAAATTTCTTAAAGAAAAGAGAGAGTCTAAAGGTATCACTCTTGATGATGTTTCTCATTCGCTGTGCCTCAGAAAATCTTTAATTATTGCCATCGAATCAGGAAACAGGAGCTTATTGCCTCACGATGTATACGTGAGAGGCTACATAAAAGAGTACGCCGGTCTTCTTAATGTTTACGATGAAATTAAAGACGATTTAATGCGTAAAGAGGAAACAGAAATATCTGTTGAAGTGCCTGTTCAGCACAAAATCGAATCAAAGAACAAACAGATGCCAAAGAGAGTTGTATTGTATCCACTTGCGTTTGTCCTTATCATTGGTTTTTTTGTATTAAGTCAGATAAATAAAGAACAGAAAAGTACCGCACAAATTCAGTATACGGAGCGTGCCTCTAATAAAATAATTGAAAATATTGATTCGGAGAGTAAAAATCCCATTGAAGCGAATGATACGAAGAAGCTCATGATAACCTGTCAGGAAAGAACCTGGGTCAGTGTTGTTATCGATGAAACAGAAAAGAAAGAGTTCATGCTAAACCCTGAGGATATTATTATTCTCAACGCAAAGGATACCTTTGATCTGCTTATCGGCAACGCAGGGGGTGTTAAGCTGATTCTCGACGGTAAAGATATTCAATTCACCGGGGTGAGCGGTGAAGTAAAACGTATAAATCTTTCCTGATTTTTTTTCAAAAAATATAAATTAACCAGTCAGTTTTTCCATCTCGTCCGCGGATATATCAAAATTCGCGTAAACATTTTGAACATCGTCAGATTCCTCAAGGGTTTCCATCAGTTTAAGCATTGTTTCCGCGTTTTTGCCTTCCAGCTTGACGGATGTCTGGGGAACCATGCTGATCTCGGCGACAATATACTTTACATTATTGGTGTCAAAGACCTTTCTAACGTTCTCAAATGTAGAAATATCGGTAACAACTTCAATTTCGTTTTCATCTTCTGAAATATCTTCCGCGCCTGCTTCCAGCGCCAGTTCCATGATTTTGTCGCTGTCCACCTGTTTCTTGTCAAAAGAGATGTAGCCTTTCTTGCTGAACATCCATGACACGCAGCCGGCTTCGCCGAGATTGCCGTTTAACCTCGAAAGCGTATGGCGTATTTCCGCGGCTGTCCTTTTTTTGTTGTCCGTCATCACTTCAATGAGTACCGCGACACCGCCCGGTCCGTATCCTTCATAGGTAATTTCTTCAAAGCCCTGACCGCCCTCAAGGGTTCCGGTGCCTTTTTTAATAGCCCTGTCAATATTGTCTTTGGGCATATTTTCAGCTTTTGCCCTTGCTATTGCGTCACGAAGCCGTGAATTTGCTTCAGGATCACCGCCACCTATTCTCGCAGCAGTGGTAATCTCCTTGATAAGTTTTGTAAATATCTGACCTCTTTTTGCGTCCGCGGCACCTTTTTTATGCTTAATCGAACTCCATTTACTATGTCCTGACATTGGACCCCCTGAAAATCGAATGGTGGGCGATATTGGATTCGAACCAACGACCTCTGGTATGTGAGACCAGC
>CAZXVZ010000040.1:0-19131 GCA_964644085.1 uncultured Syntrophus sp.
TGATTACAAAAGGTTGCCAAAATAAAAGGTTAGAAACTCAGGAAACTCCAGGTAATTTTGTTTTGAATTTCTTTGCCTTTTTGTGATATATAAACAGTCTCGCGGTATCCTTATGGGCCGTTAGCTCAGTCTGGTAGAGCAGCTGACTCTTAATCAGGAGGTCGAAGGTTCGAATCCTTCACGGCCCAAATATTAAAGAAAAAAATCGGGTAGTTGAGCAGCCACATATTGCAATTATTCTTGATTTTGTGCATATATAGTATCGAGGGGCTCAGCGCATTAAAAGGAATGGATAAGAAAGTCATCCCCCCCGACTATTTGTTCCAGGCGCGGCCCCTCTTCTTTGCAATAAACTTCTCATTTCAAATCTTGAAATATCGTGAACAGTTGTGAGCGAATAGCTGAAGAAAGGCAAATAGTCTTTAGCGAATTGTGAATACTAAAACAAAGGGAGTCCAACCTGCCGGGATGCGGGACGCAGGATGATGAACGGACAAAGAAATGAAAAATCCGGAACAAAGGGTCAACGATACAGTATATATCACCCGATAAAATGTATGATCAGGTGATATACAACCGTGGATTGATTGCTCCTGTTGATGTTTACTTCTTTTTCTGAACGTTTGTTTTCTTTGGTGTGGCTGCCGGTTGAGGTTTCTTTTTGGCTGCTTCCCGCAGTTGTTCTACTTGCGCGTTAAGTTCGTCTTTCTCAATTTTCATTGTTTCAAACTCGCTCTTAAGGAGTGACATCTCTTTTTTTATTTTTTCCTTTTCTGTATCAGCCTCATCAAGCTTTACCTGAGTTGAAGCAAGCTGTTTTTTTACGTTTGATAAAGAGACAATCTCTTCATTCAGAGTGTTTACTTTCAAAGCAAGCATTGCGGACACGACAAGCAGAATGACTATTGCCGCGGTGAGAATAATTGATGTCATTGATGTATTATTTATAAATGATTTCTTTTTACTTTTTTTAGGGATTTCGTCAAGGTCTTTTAATATCGGGTAATCGCTGTCCATGTCTACTCTTTTTCCTTTTTCATCAAAAACAGGCATATCCTAACTCCTTATTAAAAATTTTTTATTTAATTACCACATAATCGTATCAAATACAAAAAATCACAAGGTGAACATTTTCCGGACATGAACGAAATGGGTATGGTTGTGCGATGACGCGTGGATATGACAGCTCTGTTTCGTTATTTAGACACTGTCAATTCTCTCTAACCATTTGAAAATCCTTGACAATCGCGGAGAAAAACGTTAATTTTAAAAAATTTATGGAAAGAACTCTCCTTATAAATACCACCTTCGAGCCAATCAGTGTATTGTCATGGAAAAAAGCGATTACTCTCGTCTATCTCGGAAAAGTTGAAGTGCTGAAAGAATATGAACGGGAAATACAAGGCGTATCTATTAACATAAAACAGCCTGCCGTAATAAGGTTGCTTAAGCTTGTGCGAAGCAATCACGCCAACGTAAAATTTTCCAGGAAAAATATTTTTTTGAGAGATGAGTATACCTGCCAGTACTGCGGAGGGAAATTCGATGCGAAAAATCTTACCTGCGATCATATTATTCCAAAATCAAGAGGCGGGATTACGGAATGGACAAACATTGTGACGTCCTGTATTCGCTGTAATCTCAGGAAGAGTGATAAACTGCCTGATGAAGTGAAGATGTTTCCGAGAAAGAGACCTTCCAGACCCAATGGTTTTTATATGTTTATGCTCCATCTCGGTGTCAAGGTTCCGCCTGATTACTGGAAAGACTATTTATTTTTGAGGGATTGATATGGACAGAATATGGGCACCGTGGAGGATAGAATATGTCGGCAGCGTGAAACCGGCAGGAGAAAATAAGTGCTTTCTCTGCGTTGATCCTGACAAAGATAATCAATCCTTTGTTTTGGTAAGAAAAGGCACTGCTTTTGTTATCATGAACAAGTTTCCTTACACGAATGGACATGTCATGGTAGTACCGGTGAGACACACGGGACGTATGGAGGATTTAAGCGATGAGGAATTGCTGGATTTGATGCGTCTTGTGAAAGTTATGATCGTCGTACTCAAGGAAGAATTCAAGGTCGATGGTGTCAATGTTGGAATTAACGTTGGCAGGGCTGCAGGCGCCGGACTGGAGGAACATGTCCATATCCATATGGTGCCGAGGTGGTTTGGAGACAATAATTTTATGCCTGTTGTGGGAGAAACACGGATGATATCTGAGCACCTGTACACGTCGTATGAGAGATTGAAGAGAAAGCTTATTGAAAAACTTCTTTGACCCTTCCAGGGCACTTCTCACGCCTTCCGATATCGTTATGGGATTTACCGGAAAAAACATGAAAGAACTTTCTTTGCCGGCAAGGGCCATTATTGTTTTCAATACCGGTGATCTGAAAAAAATTGCAAGCAAAAAAGAAACGATTATTAATGAAGCGTGGCAACCATTTCGGTCACTTTACCACATAACGGGAAGTAATACGGTCATGACACAATGCTCCATCGGCGGACCCGGTGTAGCGGCTCTTGTGGAGGAACTGGCTTCCTTTGGCGTGAGCGAATGCGCGCTCTGGGGGTATTGCGGGGCTATATCGGATGGTATAGATATTGGTGACGTGATTATTGCAAAAAGTGCGTTGAGAGAAGAAGGCGTTTCGCACCATTATACGGAAAAAGATGATGATTTTATTGAATCCAACTGGTTTGAAAAATGGGTGCAGGTAAAGGATGCCTACAACTTCCATGATGGCGCAATATGGAGTACTGACGCCATTTATCGGGAGACTGGAAACAAAGTGTCCAGGTTTAGGGAAAAGGGTGTGCTTGGTGTGGAGATGGAAACAGCATCCTTTTATGCAGTGTGTAGATATATAGACATTAAAGGCATCGCTTTTCTCGTCGTTTCCGATGCCTTTCGCGGAGATACCTGGAAAAGCGGTTTTCATACGAAGCCATTCAAAGAAGGGATCAAGCGGCTTACAAAGTTTGTTCTTGAGATGGTGATCAGTTAATATTGCTGAAAAGGCAATGAGAGATACTCGGTTTCATAATAAAAGGTATCACTGTAAAACGGCTCTCCGCCTTCTTTGAAAGAGATTACGACGCATTTTAAAAGTCAACCGGTAGCCGCTGTCTTTGGCCACGGAGTTGCTCTTGAAAAGAAAGGTGACGAAGTCCGCTTGAAACCTGCCAACAAGGAAATAGCGTAAAAAGCCTGAGAGAAAAAAATAACTAATCAGGAAAGATGGTAGCGCTTCTCAGAATATATAATTGACGCCAATATTTTGTTGTTTCTATTGTTTACTCATACCGAGGGCGTTTCGTAAGGTTTTGACGAAACGGGCGTTCCATTTGTGTTTTTTAACGGGTACCCTCAGATAGTATCCGCCTTTTTCATCTGAAAATTCATCAACGAGAATGCGATAACCGGAAAAGAATTGTTCCAACAGCTTCTGTTCCTTATCAAAGGAGAGGACAATAAAAGGGCAGGCCGTATCATAACATTCAAGGCCCTTGATAGAAGCGAAAGCCTTCAGGAGATAATCTTTCTCTGTCTTGATGAATTCCGCGGTCCTGGATTTGTAAAAAGTATCTTTCAATGAAGCAATGGCGGCTTTGACGGCAAGAATGTTGGTGTCTTCAGGAAAAATGTGCTGCCGCATGCTCTGGATAATATCGGCAGGGCAAATGCAATATGTCAAAGGCAACCCAGCCATGGCATAAAAGAGAGAAAAGGTTCTCATGATAATCGATTTTTTTGATGTCATAATTTCATGTACAGGGGAATTGATTTCCGCAAAATCACGATATGATTCATCGAGGATAATGACCTTTCCGTGCCTGTCAGCTTCTCTGATGAGCATGAGAAGATCGTCCATCGGGAGCGCAGTGCCCGTCAAATCGTGAGGGTATGGCAAAAGTACGCTATCGGTCTTTCCCATAGTTCTCAGTATTGTTTTTGCATCCGGAGAAAAACGGTTTGTTTTGGATAGAGGCAATCGCTCGAGTGTTATATTGTTCCGGGAGATTATTTCTTCATAAATTTGTGATACCGGAGACAGGGCCAGCACCGTGTTTATGTTCATAGTTTTAAATATGGTATGTAAAAACTGTGTCCGGCTGTTTCCGAAGATAATATTGTTTGAGCCCGGGCCTTCCCTTTTTTCAATAAGTCTTGTAATATAGCGAAGTTTCTTGTCGGGAAGAAGATCAATATTTTTTATATTCTTTCGCAAAACATGTTTTGCTTTAGTAGATGGACCCAATGGATTTACTGAAATTGAAAAATCCATGATTTGTCTGAGAGATAGTTTTTTCTGTTCCGCGTAATCGTGAATATCCATACCGTATCTCATAATGTATACCGATTTGAGTTTACTTATCAACGGATGTTTGCCCGGCATTGATTGTGATTGCCCGTATTATGGTATAATGAACCCATGAAAAAAATGGTTTCCTTTGACCTTGATGGTACCCTGGTAGATGCCCGGTATGGCGATATGGTTTGGAACCACGGAATTCCCATGGAATATTCTAAAAAATACAATATTCCTTTTCATGAAGCGAAAACCCTCATCCGTGGGCACTACGAATCCGTGGGAGACGGAGATCTTTTGTGGTATGACATAGATTACTGGCTGAAGATGTTTGGGCTTCCCGTTGCCTCCGAAGAACTTCTTGCGCGATACGAACCAGAGATAAAGTCTCTGCCGTATGCGGGTGAGGTGTTGAAAGAATTAGCGCGTAAATATGTTCTCATTATTGCCTCTAATGCGGCCAGGTGTTTTGTTGAAAAAGAACTTGATTTTACCGGATTACATAAATATTTTACCCATACTGTATCGGCGACGACCGATTACAGGATCGTCAAGAAAGAAGAGGAATTTTACAGAAAACTCTGCCGGCAGATACAGGCAACACCCTCTGAGATTACCCATGTGGGTGATCACCCTGTTTTCGATCATGATGTCCCTTCAAGCCTCGGTATTGAGTCCTATTGTATTGTAAACGAAGAAATAAAAGATAGCGGAGATATGCCGCGTCTCAACGGAAGGCAGGTTATCAGGAGTCTCAGGGAACTTTTGGAAAAGTTATGAAGAAATGTTTTAAATGTAAAACGGAAGTTACCCTTGAAAAGATTTTCTTTCGTGATGAGTGTTCAGTCTGCGGGAGCGATCTCCATGTTTGTGCAAATTGTCTTTTTTATGACAGGGGTAAAGCTAATTCCTGCAGAGAGGACAAGGCGGATTACGTAAAAGAGAAAGACAGGGCTAACTACTGCGAATATTTCAAATTCTGTGATGATATTTCAAAAGAATCAGGCAAGGCCGAAGCGGAGAAACTCTGGAATACTTTATTTAAAAAACGTGCCAGGTGATTTCTGCCGGCTTAAACCAAGGTCAATTCTATGTTATTGTTTTACATATAGGCATTCAATATCAAAAAATATTACCAATAATGCTTGACAATCTCATAACAATGTATAAAATTGATATACGGTAAAATAGACATGAAGCCGACCGCCCATATAAACCAAAAACCTGCAGAGAGAAATGCACTGTTCCTGGTAGAGACAATGAAGAAGAGAGAGCAATCATTTGTTTTTTATTGATTTTGTTTGTTTTTTTCTGTGCCAACACGTCCTTCGCTGATTTCTCTCACGTCTTCAGTGAAGACGGAATATATAACGACACACAGTACAATATAATAAAAGTTGAGTTCTTTGATCTTGGGGGGAACAAAAATTATGCGATTCCCGGCGCAAGTGATTTTTCTGCGGGTATCTGGACGGTGCAGATGCCAAGCGCTAATTATGTGGTTGCCACTGATTCAACACCGGGCGGTACCAGCAGTTTTGACTGGACGCTCTGGTTCACAGGGTCAGAGAAAAATGCCAAATTAGATCTCGCGTACCTGGCATTCACGGATACCGGTGAGATTTATGGCACTTACATAAAACTTAATAAGGGTACCTGGACCTACCCGGTTATTTCCCCTTTTGATCCCAATGACCCCCGTTTTGTCGCCCTCAGAGGCGGCACTGTTCCTGTTGTCCCCATTCCGCCGAGTGCATCTCTTCTCGGTGGAGGACTCATCGGTTTGGCAGCGCTGAGAAGGAAAACTGTAAAGCTACACGGGAAGCATGATAGTGCGTAATTTACTTTTCTGAGTTCAAATGAGAGAGTTTTGATATGTAAAGGAATTTCTATTCCGCTGTTATTTCCATTCAAAGACTATTTGTTGCCGGTAGGTTTTGTAAATATAATACGATAGCGTTCCCTGTCGGCATCAAAACAGACAGTGCAGCAGGTATCTGCACAATGTTTCACGTCTTTCTGTTCCATATCTTCTTTTGCGGGTAGCGGTTCCAGGTGTACTGTAAGACCGATCTCTTTGTACATTTCGACCATCTCGGACAGTCGGGGCTCGCAGGCGATGAATCTTTTTTCCCATCCGGCTTTAATGAGTTCGTCTTCTCGATTCACCTGACAGACCCTTCTTTTTCGTAAAGTACTCAATGGTTTTTTTAAGACCTTCATCCAGTTTAATACGAGGTTTCCATTTGAGAATATTCTTTGCTTGCGATATATCAGGGCATCTCCGTTTTGGGTCATCATCGGGAAGTTTTTCAAAGACAAGTTTTGATTTTGATCCGGTGAGCTGAATGATTTTTTTTGCGATGTAAGCAACGGAAACCTCATCGGGATTCCCGAGATTTATGGGCCCGGGGAATCCTGAAAGATAGGATTTTGTGTAATCTTCCCACCGTTTCTCAGTACCTGTCTCAAAATCCATCATCCGTATGAGGCCTTCTATAAGATCATCGATATAGCAGAAAGACCTTGTCTGTGATCCATCCCCGTATATCGTGATAGGCTGGTTGTTCAGGGCGCTTACAATAAAATTGCTGATGACGCGGCCGTCATCGGGTCTCATGTGCGGCCCGTAAGTATTGAAGATACGCACTACCTTGATATCCACCCAGTTTTGTCTGAAATAATCGAAGAAAAGTGTTTCAGCCACCCTCTTGCCCTCATCGTAACAGCTCCGTCTCCCGATAGGATTTACGTGTCCCCAGTAATCTTCCCTCTGAGGATGTGTTTCCGGATCACCGTAAATTTCACTCGTTGAGGCCTGCAGTACTCTGGCCCGCACTCGCTTGGCGAGCCCAAGCATATTTAACGCGCCAAGGACATTGACCTTGATTGTCTTCACGGGATTATACTGATAATGGATGGGACTTGCCGGGCAGGCAAGGTTGAAAATCCAGTCAATCTCTATGAGGAGAGGTTCTGTTATGTCGTGCCGTATAAGTTCGAAACGAGGAT
Source organism: uncultured Syntrophus sp. (assembly GCA_964644085.1). Lineage (GTDB taxonomy): Bacteria > Desulfobacterota > Syntrophorhabdia > Syntrophorhabdales > Syntrophorhabdaceae > PNOF01. Next base: position 7,331 of record CAZXVZ010000040.1, read on the forward strand.
GGCCTGAAAAATGAGCGATATTTTCTTTTGAACCCGTAAAATAATTATCGAGGCACACCACTTCGTGGCCGTCGTCGAGAAGCCGTTTGCACAGATGAGAGCCGATAAATCCCGCACCGCCCGTTACAAGGATCTTTTTCGGAACTTGATATGTGTGATAACTGTACATTGATTTTTTCTTTTTAACCCGCAAAGGCCGTAAAGTCAACAGAAATAAGACAACAGTTGAGAAGTAGCTTTCAGGTTTCCGTCTATCCGCCGCTTGATGATAAAATTTCACTACGCGCAATCCGTTGTCTGCTATTGGTTTTATTTATTGAAATTAATTTTATAGTATGGTAAAAAAGATACGTTTAAGTGGGCTCGACCCGCTTTTTTATTTTAAAAGGGATGTTATCCGATACGGTAATAATAGAAAAGGTTAAAGGTATACTGGAACCCATCGTTGCCGACGAGCGCCTTGAGCTTGTTGATGTGGAGTTCAAACCGGCCGGCAAGCGATGGCTCCTTCGCATTTATATCGATAAAGAAGGCGGTGTTACCATCGACGATTGTACCTATGTAAGCCGTGAATTATCACGGCATCTTGATGTGGAAGACATTATTGAGCACGCTTATACGCTTGAAGTCTCTTCCCCGGGGCTCACGAGAATGCTCAAGAAAAGCGAGGATTTTCTGCGGAACAAGGGAAAGACCTGCCGGATTATTACGCATGAGGCTGTGGCCGGGAAAAACGAGTTCATGGGAGAAATAGGAGAAACGACTCTTGATAATGTAGAGATTAAGGAAAAAATGGGTATTTTTACTATCCCGATATATGCTATAAAAAAGGCACATCTCGAATTTGAACTATGAGAGGTAACGATGTATTTTGATCTGAACTATGTAATAGACCAGGTAGGAAAAGAAAAAGGCATTCCAAAAGAAACTATCATCGCGGCATTGGAAGAAGCGATTTTATCGGCGTCGAAAAAGAAATTCGGCAGCCACCTTGATCTTGAGGCTCATTACAACGAGGAACTTGGAGAGATTGAGGTATTCCAGTTCAAGACAGTTACAGAAGATGTAAAGGAGCCGGACATGGAGATTACTGCCGATGACGCGAAAATCCATGATCCGGAGTGTATGATAGGAGACGCTATCGGCATCAAGCTCGACACGTCTTCTCTGGGGAGGATTGCCGCCCAGACAGCGAAACAGATTATTATCCAGAAAGTACGTAACGCCGAAAGTGACGTCGTGTACAACGAATATAAAAATCGAAAAGGTGAAATCGTAACGGGTGTCATCCAGAGGATAGAGAAAAACCATTATATTGTTAATCTTGGCAGGACGGAAGCTCTTATGCCCGTGAAGGAAACGATACCCGGCGAGACATTCCGGCAGAGAGAGCGGGTTAAGGGCTACATACTTGATGTGGAGAAGAGCCAGAAGGGCTGTTCAATCCTCATGTCCAGAACGCACCCCGGTTTTCTCATAAAGCTTTTCGAGCTGGAAGTCCCTGAGATTCAGGAAGGGATTATTAAAATTATCGGCGCGGCCAGGGAGCCCGGTGAACGGGCAAAAATATCTGTGTACAGCGAAGATGCTGATATAGACCCTATTGGCGCCTGCGTCGGCGTGAAGGGTTCGCGTGTGCAGGCGATAGTCCAGGAACTGAAGGGCGAGAAGATAGACATTATTCCGTTCAGCAGGGACATCGCGAAATTTGTATGTAATACCCTTGCGCCTGCCAAAGTTTCAAAAGTGTATATAAACGAAGAAGATCACTCCATGGAAGTTATCGTCAACGACGACCAGCTCTCTCTTGCGATAGGCAAGAAGGGACAGAATGTACGTCTTGCGTCAAAACTGACGGGCTGGAAAATCGACATCAATAGTGAGTCTGAAGTTGAGAAGACTTCGAAAAAAGTTATTGATGAACTCGTGGGAAATCTCAAGGTCAGTGAGATTCTTGCCCGTGTATTGCACGATGAATATTTGAGGGATGCTAAAGATATCGCGAAATTGACGCCTGAGGAAATGAACAAGATTACGAGCATTTCTATCGAAGATTGCAGGCGCATTATCGAAGAAGCGAGATCTATACTCAACAAACCGGAAAAAAGTGGCGAAGAGGAAGGCATTGAAGGAGGTGCGGAGACCCGGGAAGAGGGGACAGCACAAAAATAAGAATACATTTTTTCGGAATTCCCGACATTTGAGGGAACAAGGAAGGTTTTAGGCAATGACAAAAATAAAGATTACAGCTCTTACCGATAAGGCAAGCGATGAAGAAATTCTTGCCAAGCTGAAAAAGATCGGTGTCAAAATAAAAGATAAATCCAGTGAAGAAACGGGTCACGGAGAGGAGAAGGAGCATCTTTCTCCTGAAGGTGAAACACTCGTTGAAAAAAGAGTTGCTTCAACAATTATCCGCAGAAGAGTACAAAAACCTCCTGTCAAAGAAAAAGAAGCGCCGAAAGAAGAAAAGAAAGAAGCACCTGAGGAGAAAAAAGAGGCCAGGCTGGAGAAAAAGGCTGCTCCTAAGAAAAAAATTGAAGAGAAAGAAAGAATCACCAAAGAAAAAGAGGAAGAAACGCCAAAAGCAACGGGAAGAAAAGCCAGAACAGGGCCCCGCGCGGTTATCAAAGAAAGACCTCAGGAAGGCGAAGAGGAGGCAATCCCTGAAGAAAAAGAAGGGACACTGAAGGGTGATATTGAGCATATTGAGGAAGCAAAAGAAAAAGAAATAACAAAAGTCCTTGAGGAAGCATACAAACAGGATCTGGAAAAGGACTTTACTCTCGCGGGAGAAGTAAGCGGGGAAGAGCGCCAGAAAAAGAAAACGGAAAAACTGCTGAAGAAGATAGAAGAGCAGGAGCTTGAGGAAACAAGGCTCAAAAAGAAGGGCATGCTTAAACGAAAGGTCGTTATCAAGGAAGAAGACCTTTATGCCTTCAGGCGCCAGAGACCGAAAGGTGCCCCTTTTAGAAAGGATAGAAGAGAAAAGACAATAGAAAAAAGGATCGAAGAAGAGGAAAAGAAAGAAATAAAACCAGTACGAAAGCTGGTGAAGGTCAGCGATGAAATCCAGGTCGGTGAACTCGCAAAAAGAATGAACCTCAAGGCGCAGGACATTATCAAGACATTATTCCCGCTCGGTATTGTCGCCACGGTAAATCAAACTATCGATTACGACACGGCCTATCTTGCCGCCACGGAACTGGGGTATGAAGTAGAGAAGATCGTTTCCATCGAGGACGCATTCCTGGCGCGCGAAGAAGAAGAAAGGAGCAGCGAAGAGAACTTGAAGCCCCGATCTCCGGTGGTTACTATCATGGGCCATGTTGATCACGGGAAAACACTCCTCCTCGATACGATACGCAACACGAACGTCGCAGACAGAGAAGCAGGAGGCATAACACAGCATATCGGCGCTTACAAGGTGAACGTAAACGGTAAGGAGATCGTTTTTGTTGATACGCCCGGTCATGAAGCTTTTACGGCAATGCGCGCGAGGGGAGCTCTTGTAACAGACATTGTTATCCTTGTCGTCGCAGCTGATGACGGTGTCATGCCACAGACGGTAGAAGCGATAAATCACGCAAGGTCAGCGCAAGTTCCCATTATTGTGGCTATTAACAAAATAGACAAACAGAATGCCAACCCTGATAAAGTAATGAAAGAACTCTCGGAATATGACCTTATATCTGAAGAATGGGGAGGCACAACGCTTTTCGCGAAAATATCGGCGAAGAAAAAAGTAGGTATCGAGGAACTCCTGGAACTTATCATTCTCCAGTCGGAGATGCTTGAGCTGAAGGCCAACCCTGACAAGCTTGCCAAAGGCACAATTATTGAGTCTGAACTGGACAGGGGACATGGCGCCGTGGGAACGGTTATTATTCAGGAGGGAATGCTGAAGATTCAGGACCCATTCATCGCGGGTATGACTTTCGGAAGGGTCCGTGCAATGATCGACGACAAAGGGAAAAGGATTACACAGGCTCCGCCGTCAACGCCTGTACTTGTGGTCGGTTTTCAGGATGTACCTCATGGCGGCGACCGTTTCATTGTCACCACGGAGGAACATTACGCGAGAGAACTTTCAAAGTTCAGGCAGGAAAAACTGCGCGAAAAGGAATCGCTCAGGAGTTCGAGGACAACCCTGGAAGACCTTTACTCGAAAATCGGTGATTCAAAAGTAATTCTGAATGTTATTCTCAAAGGTGATGTCAGGGGAACTATTGACGCAATTGTGGAAGCCTTGAAGAAGCTTTCTACCGATGCGGTTGAGGTGCAATTTGCCCACAGCGGTGTCGGTGCCATAACAGAAACAGATGTTAACCTTGCTATGGCAACAGGCGCTATCATTATCGGTTTTAACGTAAAGCCCAACGTTAAAGCGCAGGCACTTGCCGAGCAGGAGAAGATTGAGATCAGGACATACTCGATTATTTATGAAATGATTGATGATGTAAGAAAGGCAATGGAAGGTCTCCTCGAGCCTAAAATTGTTGAAGTAAACATAGGAAAAGCTGAAGTCCGCAAGGTATTTACGGTATCAAAGATCGGTGCTATCGCGGGATCGTACGTTACAGAAGGAAAGGTTACCAGGAGCGCGCTCGTGAAAGTCATACGGAACAACGAAGTACTTTTTACCGGTAAGATTTCTTCCCTGAAACGCTTCAAAGACGATGCGAGAGAGGTTATGGCAGGATATGAATGCGGGCTCTCTCTTGAGAATTATAATGATTTGCAAGAAGGGGATGCTTTTGAGTTCTTCATCGAAGAAAAGGAAAAACAGACCCTTAATGGTTGATTATGGTAGTAGGTGTTTCACGAATTGAAATCTTCTTTCCTGAAGCTCATTCCCTTAAAGACAAGAGACAGATGATAAAGAAGATTGTTGATAAAACAAGGGCGAAGTTTAATGTATCCATGGTGGAGGTCACTGATGCCAATCTCTGGCAGAAAGGATATGTGGCCTTTGCCGTAATGGGTATTAATAAAGATCATGTACAGGTTGCCATTGAAAATGTTCAGGAGTATATCGAGTCTCTTTATGCCGGAGAAGTGATTAATAACTGGACAGAAATAATTGTGATGGGAAATGAAGTATAGAAAACTGAGAGTCCAGGATTTGTTGAAGGAAGAAATCGCCCTCATTATTCAGAGAGAGATACGGGATCCCGGCATGGGATTTATTACTGTTCTTGGTGTGAAGATGAGTGAAGATTTAAAGGACGCAAAAGTATATATTTCAATATATGGTGATGAGATTCAGAAGGACGCAACTATGAATGCCCTGAAGCGGTCCAGGAGTTACATCAAGTTTCTGCTTGGAAAGAGAATACGGCTCAGGTATATACCGGAGTTGTATTTTGTTATTGACGATACGTATGAAAAAGCGGCCAGAATAGAAGAGATATTAAAGAAAGATGCCAATGTTCAAAGAGATTAAGAATACTATCCGCAAAGGAAAAAAATTCCTCATTACAACCCACATAGATCCAGATGGTGACGCTGTCGGTTCCGTCTTTTCTCTTTACTGGGTTCTGAAGGAATTTGGTAAAGATGCAGAAGTTTATCTCCGGGATAATGTGCCTTACCGGTATGAATTTCTACCGGGGCCCGCCGATCTGCTCCGCGTACTGCCTGAAAATTCCTTTGATGCCGTTTTTGTCCTTGACTGCGGGAACCTCTTCAGAATAGGGGATGGTTTCGAGCGGGTAAAAAAGATCGGGACTATTATCAGCATTGACCATCATGAAACCAATGAGGCCTTCGGTGATATCAACGTGGTGGAACGCGAAGCATCTTCGACGGCTGAGATTCTTTACAGACTCTACAAATCAATGAGAATTAACTTTTCGCATGATGTGGCAATTAATGTTTACACGGCGGTATTTACCGATACCGGATCTTTGCGCTATGAAAACTCGTCTCCTCAGGCATTCATGATCTGCGAAAAAATGGTCGAAGCGGGAGTCAGGCCTGCTTATGTCGCGCAAAGAGTCTACGAGAGTCACCCTAAAGAACGGTTCCTGCTTCTCGGGGAGGTTTTTAGGACTCTGAAGACTTTTGATGGAAACAGGATTGTCATGGCGCACGTCACGGATGAGATGTTCCGCAGGACAAAAACGACAAGTGAGCATACCGATGGTTTTTCCGAAGAATTGCGTAAAATGCGGGGTGTTGAGGTCTCGGTGTTTATGAGGCAGACAGGCGAAAAACGTTATAAGATCAGCATGCGTTCAAAAGGCACTGTAGATGTGTCAGCAATATGCGGCCTTTTTGGCGGTGGCGGTCACAGGAACGCCTCGGGTTGTACCGTCGATGGCAATATTGATGAGGTAGAGGATAAGATCAAAAAAGCTTTTAGTGTCGAATAAAAAAGTTTTACTGACAGAATGGAGGTTTTTGTTTGAACGGTTTTCTCATTATAGATAAAAAGGCGGGGATGTCTTCTTATGATGTGATCAGGCAGCTTAAGAGGCTTCACACCTTTCAAAAGATCGGATATATAGGCACGCTCGATAGAAACGCGACAGGAATATTGCCCGTTGCCCTTAATGAAGGAGTAAAACTGATACCCTTTCTTGAAAATGTCGAGAAGGCCTATCGGGCCCGTTTCCTCCTTGGTGTCGCAACCGATACACTTGATATTGAAGGCAAGGTATTGTCGGAAACTGCAGTGGAACCGTTCAGCCTTGACGTTATTGAGAATACGCTTAAAGGTTTTCTCGGGAAGATAATCCAGCGGGTGCCGGTTTACTCTTCGAAAAAAGTGAACAAGAGGCCCCTCTATAAATGGGCAAGGAAAGGTATACCCGTGGAGGCGCCCGAAAAGGAAGTAATCATCTACGATATCCAGCTCCTTGACTATGTTCATCCGTATGTGGATGTGGAAGTAACCTGCTCGAAGGGGACATACATAAGGGCACTTTCACGTGATTTTGGCAACAAACTCGGATGTGGATCAACACTCTATACCCTGAAAAGAACACGGCATGGTGAATTCACAGAGGATATGGGCATTGATATCGAACAGTTCAAGACCAAAGAAGATTTAATTAACTATTTATTATTGTTGGAAAATGTTTTACAATCTATGCGCGGTGTTACTGTGGAGTCCGCGCTTGAGAAGTTTCTAAAACAGGGTATGCCTGTTCCAATCACGGGCAACACAAAAGAATGGAAAGACGGCGAGGCTGCACGACTTCTTGATAAACGGGGTGTTCTTATCGGTATCGGGCTTGCCGACTGTGTCTCAAAAACAATAAAAATTAAGAGATTGATTAATAAATAAGGAGGATTACATGGCACTTAGCACGGAAACAAAAAAGGGGATCATCGAGGGCTTTAAAGTCCACGAAAAAGATACAGGTTCTCCCGAGGTTCAGATTGCTCTCCTCACGGAGAGGATTAAAACCCTGACGGAACATTTCAAGAAATTCGGGAAGGACCATAATTCCCGGAGGGGCTTGCTTGTCCTTGTGGGAAGCAGACGGAGACTTCTTAACTATCTGAGGGAGAAAAATGTCGACCGGTATAAGAAGGTTATCGAAAAGCTTGGTTTAAGAAAATAAAATACAAAAAAACAGGAAAAAAATATGAAAGAAAGTGTCACCATTGATTTAGCGGGAAGACCGCTCACCATCACTACAGGAGAGCTGGCAAAACAGGCAGACGGCAGCGTCCTTGTCCAGTATGTCGATACCGTGGTTCTCGTAACGGCAGTTGCTGAGAAGGAAGAATCAAATAATGATTTTCTCCCTCTCACTGTCAATTATCAGGAAATGGCCTACGCGACCGGGAAATTCCCCGGGGGTTTCTTTAAAAGGGAAGGGAGACCTTCAAGCTTGGAAGTGCTCATGTCGCGGTTGATAGATAGGCCTCTGAGACCTCTGTTTCCCAAAGGTTTCAGAAATGAAGTACAGGTGATCGCAACGGTCCTTTCAGCGGACCAGGAGAATGATCCGGGTATGGTCGGGATGATCGGGGCTTCGGCAGCTATGGTCCTTTCAGGAATACCTTTTGAAGGTCCTTTCGCCGGCGTCAAAGTAGGCAGAAAAAACGGTGCGTTCATAATCAACCCCACGCCTGCCGATATGGACGAGAGCGATATTGATATTGTGGTTGTCGGCACAAAGGATGCCATTCTCATGGTTGAAGGTGAAGCCCGCTTTGTAAGCGGCAGCGATTTGATTAACGCGATACAGTTCGGTCATCAGAGCATCATACCAATTATCGAAATGCAGGAAACCTTAATCGCAAAGGCGGCAAAAGGAAAATGGCAGATGAAAGGGCCGGAAGATGTGTCTGAACTGAAAAAAGAGATCAGGACGAAAGTGGAACATGACCTGCTTGAGAGCTTTGCCATAAAAGCGAAACTGGAGAGAGGAGCCCGGCAGGGACAGATTCTTTCGGCGCTCAAAGAGGAATACCCTGAAGAGCAAGGACAAAAGATCAGCAAACTCTTTGATGAGGTTACCGGTGAGATCATGCGGGAGCAGCTCCTGGCAACAGGAAAGAGAATCGACGGACGGGCTTCAGAAGAGATCAGGGATATCACCTGCCAGGTGGGTATCCTTCCGAGGACTCACGGTTCAGCGCTCTTTACTCGCGGTGAAACACAGGCCCTGGCGGTAACGACATTCGGGACTGCCGAAGATGAACAGAAGATTGAATCGCTCCACGAAGGTGAAACGTATAAATCCTTTATGCTTCATTATAATTTTACTCCTTTCTCTGTGGGGGAAGTGGCCTTCCTCAGGTCTCCGTCACGGCGTGAAATCGGTCACGGAAACCTTGCTGAACGGGCACTTACGCATATACTTCCCTCCAAGGAAGAATTCCCTTATACGATCAGAATTGTCTCTGAAATCCTTGAATCGAATGGGTCTTCTTCAATGGCCACGGTCTGCGGCGGATGCCTTTCTCTCATGGACGCCGGTGTACCCATTAAGGAACCGGTTGCCGGAATTGCCATGGGCCTTGTAAAGGAAGGAGACACGGAAATTATTCTCTCCGACATCCTGGGAGACGAAGACCACCTCGGTGATATGGATTTCAAAATAGCCGGAACACGGGATGCTATTACTGCAATCCAGATGGATATCAAGATTAAGGGCATCACTAAAGAAACCATGTCCAAGGCTGTCATTCAGGGACAACAGGGGATTATAAAGATACTGGATATCATGAAAGAAACAATCGAACAGCCGAGAGACCATCTGTCTCCCTATGCCCCGCGTATCTTCACCATGCAGATAAAGCCGGACAGGATAAGGGATGTAATCGGTCCGGGCGGAAAGATTATCAGGGGTATTATTGAAGAGACGGGAGTCAAGATTGATATTGATGATTCCGGTGTTGTCAGGATTGCTTCCACGGACGAGGATTCAGCAAATGCCGCCATTAATATGATCAAAATGCTCACCAAGGAAATAGAAAAAGGTACTGTCTATACAGGCAAAGTCAAAAAAGTCATTGACGCCGGCGCTATTGTTGAACTGGGACCTAATGTGGACGGTTTTGTCCACGTAAGCCAGCTTGCCGACGGATTTGTCAAGAAAGCTTCCGATATAGCCAAAGAAGGTGATATGATGACTGTAAAGGTTATCGATATCGAGGATAACGGCAGGATAAAACTGTCGAGAAAGGCTGTCCTGCGAGAACAGCAGAAAGACCGGGAGTAAATTGTATAGAAAAACCGTTCTTGACAATGGCATTACCGTTGTAACCGATTCTATCCCGTACTTCTCAACAGTGTCACTGGGCATATGGTGGAAGACAGGAAGCCGTTTTGAAATACCTGCCAATAACGGTATTTCCCACTTTATCGAACACATGCTCTTCAAGGGGACTGCCTCCAGGAGCGCTTACGACATTGCGAAAGAATTTGATGCAGTCGGCGGGAGCATTAATGCCTTTACCGGAAAAGAATATACCTGCCTCTACGCGAGGGTACTCAAAAAGGATATGAATATCGCCCTCGATATCATATCCGATATGTACAAAAATCCCCTTTTTAAGAATGACGATATCGAGAAAGAGCGATCCGTTGTTGCCCAGGAAATAAAAATGGTTGACGATACTCCTGAAGAGGCAATTTACGATATGTTCAATGCCTCATATTTCAAAGACCACCCACTGGGCATGACAATCCTCGGATCGGTCGGGAATGTGGAGCGCTTTACCGAAGACGATTTGAAAGAGTATTTCAAAAAGTTTTATGCGCCTGAAACAGCCATTATTACCATAACGGGGAGAATTAACCACGACGATTGTGTCAGGAAGATCGAGCAGTTCTTCAAGACCGTTGTCAATGAGGGGACAGGGCATATTATGCAAGTGCCGGTGGCGAATCGGGGGGTCAATGTTTACGAGAAAGATCTTGAACATATTTACCTCTGTATCGGCACCGGCGGTGTGAGTCAGGTTGATCCGAGAAGATATCCCATGTATGCGCTAAACGCCATCATGGGCGGGAGCATGAGTTCTCATCTTTTTCAGGAGGTGAGGGAACAGAGAGGGCTTGTTTATAATATCTATTCCTACGTCAATTGTTACCATGATACAGGGACCTTCGGGATTGCAACGTCCTCGTCACGGGAATCGGTCGAAGAAGTATTGAGACTTATTAAAACGGAAATAAGAAGAATCAGGGATGAGGGTATTACAGACGCGGAGCTTGCATTTTCGAAAGAACACATCAAGGGTAATCTCTTTATTTCCCTTGAAAGCTCCGAAACCAGGATGGGAAGGCTCGCGAAGAATGAAATTTATTTCAACGATTATATATCCCTAAAAGAGACTATCCACGAGATAGACAACATTCAGAAAAAGGATGTTGATGCTATCGCGAAAGAAATCTTTGAAAAACCTGAAGAGATATCCATAACAGTCCTCGGAAATGCCGCTGCTGAACAGATTGAAAAAGTATGGAAAAATTAGAAGTCCTCATCGCGAAAAAAAAAGGGGCGCAGCTGCCTCTTTACGCAACCGACGCCTCGTCGGGAGTTGATCTCCAGGCTTTTGTGGAAGAGTCAATCGTACTTAAACCATTTGAGCGTGTGCTTGTACCGACTGGTATATTTATCAGTATTCCGGAAGGGTATGAGGCGGAAGTACGGCCAAGGAGCGGAATGGCGATCAAATACGGGGTGACGGTGCTTAATACGCCGGGGACCATTGACGCGGATTATCGGGGCGAAGTGAAGGTGATACTCATTAATCTGGGCAGCGAGCCTTTTACAATCAATAATGGTGATCGGATCGCGCAGATGGTCTTCAAGAAGGTCGCCCACGTTGACTGGAAGGTTGTCGAAGCTCTGCCTGAGTCCGTGCGGGGCGAGGGCGGATTTGGCTCTACGGGTCAGTAGTCAATCTAACTGAAAAGAATAGAATAAGTTTTTGTGAACGGATGACGGCTTGTTCGGAAAAGCGCCTATGCGCGTCCTGTTGGGTCTCGTGCCCTTCGACATACATACAGTATAGTCTCCGGTCAACGAGCCACGCCAGTCCATCGCATATTCATCTTTTCACTCCAAGCCGTCATCCATTTCACCCGCGGCCCTTAAGCTATCTTGCTTAAGTCCGCGGATGCTTCGCCTGAATATACAATTGATTATGCGCTGCGCATGCGCAGCTTATGATTCACAATGCATCCAACGGTGCATTCTTTGCTGTCTCGTGTCAGTGGCTAACGCTGTCCCGCGTTCCAAACTTGCATTCATGTTGGCAGTACAAGACACAAAATTGTTTGGAACGGGGCACCGAGAACGTTTATAACCTCTCTCTATCCGGGAGTT
>CAZXVZ010000041.1:0-8667 GCA_964644085.1 uncultured Syntrophus sp.
GAAACAGATTTCATTGCCTGATGCTCCTCGTTTGGGTCATTAAATGGTGGCGGTGCAGGGAATTGAACCCCGGACACTGCGGATATGAGCCGCATGCTCTGACCATCTGAGCTACACCGCCCCGGACAATTGATATAAGATATAATGCTTTGATTTGTCAAGCGAAATAACCCCGTGAATCCTATCAATTATCGGTGATTTTCTATTCTGGTGAACATAGATGCCGTACTATCCTCAGCAGGTACGTTCATTATGTTCTTGGGTGATCTAATCTGTTCTAAAGAAATATGCGCATTTTTTTGGGGAAGCTTTTAAGTAATTCAAACCATACTATGCTTAATACCCCTGCTCCAAGGCAGATCAAGAGATCAATGGGGTGGAGTTTTGAAAAACGGAAGAGGTCTCTGAAAAAGGGAACATACAAAACCAGGCCGAGAAAGATGAGAGCACCGGAAATAACCCACCACAGGGCCTTGCTGCCCGGACGAAGCGCGGAAAAAACTGCCTGTGACCAGGAAACATTGGTCATAATAAGACAAAGGTTCGCGATAATGAGCGTGCAGAACGCGAGCGTCCTCGCCTCTTTTTCTCCATGTCCCCATGAGAAGGTAATGAAAAAAACCACCAGGATGATTACAAGGACGCTTAACCCCTGAAGAAGACTGATACTGATCAGTGTTCTTCCGAAGAGAGGTTCTTTTGTGTCTCTTGGGGGCCTATTCATAATGTCTTTTTCAGGAGGCACGGACTCAAAAACAACGGAACAGGCAGGGTCTATGATCAATTCGAGAAATACAATATGGACAGGGAGAAAAACAAGGGGCCAGCCGAACACAAGGGGCAAAAGTGACATACCCGCAATCGGGACGTGAATAGCGAATATATACGCCATCGCTTTTTTAAGGTTATCAAAAATTCTCCGGCCCGTTTTAATTGCCTCAACAATAGAGGAAAAATCATCATCGAGCAGTACTAAAGAAGAGGCTTCGCGGGCCACATCTGTCCCGCGACCGCCCATGGCGATACCGATATGCGCTGCCTTCAATGCAGGCGCATCATTGACTCCGTCACCTGTCATCGCCACTATTTCTCCGTTTTCTTTCAAAATGTTGACGAGTCTCAGCTTCTGTTCGGGGACAACTCTTGAAAATATCGCGGTATTGCCGATCTGTTCATGGAGCTCTTTGTCGTCCTTTTTGTCAAGATCGCTTCCCGTGATAACCCTGTCAGGCGGTAAAAGACCTATTTGCCGTGCTATATTCAGTGCTGTACCGGGATAGTCTCCGGTGATCATGATGACCTTTATGCCGGCTTTGTGGCGTTCAGCAACTGCCTCTGGCACCATCTCCCGAACAGGGTCAATAAGCCCGATAAGACCGAGAAATGTAAAGTCAAAATCATGTTGCTCTCCGGGTAATGCCTCTTCCTCCGTAAACGATGAACGCGCGGTTCCAATCACTCTGAGGCCTTCATTTGCCATATTGCTAATATGTTCTGACAAATTATTTTTATCCGACTCATCGAGGTGGCAGAGATCAATAATTGCTTCCGGCGCACCCTTTGCCGCTATGATATAATCTTTTCCGTCCGGCGATTTCCACACATTCGAGAGGGCAAGAATTTCCCGCGACAGAGGATATTCGCGGACAAGAGTCCAATTGTCGTGGAGATGCTCTGTGTTGGAAAGTGTGTATTCGGCAAGCTGTTTAAGAGCTTTTTCCATAGGATCGAAAGGGTCTTTCTGGCTTGCGAGCACAGCATATTCGACAAGGTTGTGAAATGCTTCCGGTAAATAACCCTTTTTTGAATTGCTCAAATCATAATATTTGCCGGCGGCAGAAATTTGTCCACCGACATTTTGTTTACCGTGATGGTGCCAGTTTTGTCGCTGCATAACACTGTCGCTGAACCCAGCCTTTCCACAGCGGCAACACGGCGAATAAGGACCCGTTTCTGGGAAATGGGCCATGCGCCAAGAGCGAGAAAGATAGTCAATACCATGGGAAATTCTTCGGGGAGCATTGCCATGGCAAGGGTAATTCCCGCGAGAATTCCGTCAAGAATATTCCCCCGTGTCACACAGTAGAGGATGACAACAAGCAGACAAAGCAAAGCGCCAACAATTGCAATGTTTCTCACGAGTTTTCCCGTTTCTGTCTGCAAAAGTGTTTTTTCGGTTTCCACTGTCTGGAGGCTTTTTCCGATTTTGCCAATCTGTATATATGCCCGTAGAGCTGACCTTCGCGATCCCCTGTCCATTCAAAACGAGTGTTCCCGAATAGAGAAATGAGGTATTATTGCCGCCGGGACGGTCAATCGCGATATTTGCGTCGTCACTTTCTATCTTGTTCACTGATACGGACTCACCGGTAAGGAGCGACTCTTCTACTGAAAAGTTCGAGCAAAAAAGAAGAACCGCATCAGCAGGAACACGGTCGCCCTCGCTCAAAACAAGGATATCGCCGCGTACCACATCGCGTCCGGCAATTCTTTTTTGCATCCCGTCACGGGTGACAAGCGCCCCGGGGGCTGGAGAGATCACGCAGCGCTTCAAGCGCCCTCTCGGTTTTTCTTTCCTGATAGAAGGTAATGCCAACAACAACAAAGACAAAGGCGAGGAGCATTGAGGCTTCCCTAATATCACCGGGAAAAAGGTATATGGCCCCGCAGGCGACAAGCAACAGGAACATAGGTTCCCGAATTACGTCAATAATTATTGCAACGCTGGAGCGTTTCTTCGCGGAAGGTATTTCATTGAAGCCTTCTTTTTCAAGCAGTTCCTGGGCCTGTCTTTCGGAAAGACCGGTTATTGTTTTAATATCAAATGGTTTAACCATAAATTTCCTCTGTAAGTGACAACCAGAAAACAAAGATGCGATCTAAGAGTCAAACAAATTCTCTCTAAAGATTCAATGTAACCGGCCTTTCAATGATTCTATTGGCAAAAAGAATCTGTATTGTATACAATCATGCTGTATGGATATTTTGAAAAGGGATAGCTTCGGCGGTTCTTACATCGTTTATCGGGAAGGATTAGTCGTCCCGTCAGCGATAATGAATCAATTTACACATTCCAGCAACAAAATAAAAGGGGGCAGAGGAGAAATAAAGTTATTATCTGCCGGCGACAAGCCGATCGCGTGCAGAAAATATATTCATGGCGGTTTGCTCAGAGGAATTACTGGAGATGTTTTTTTCAGTGAAAAGCGGGCTGCTGATGAATTGAAAATAATGATATTTCTTGAAAAAAGCGACTTCCCTGTTGTACGTTCCTGCGGATACATAGTGAAAAGAACATCTTTGGCGAAAGAACTTTATTTGCTTACTTTTTTTGAAGAAAACGCAATTGATTTTATGGATTTTTTGAAGTCCGCCAAGAGAAAGAACAGGTTACGAATAATTAATCATTTGGCCAGGCTGTTCTTTGAAATGGGGAAGCTCGGCATTTATCATCCTGATTTGCATCTACAAAATATACTCGTTACGAAAGAAGGTGGTTTGTTATTTCTTGATTTCGACAGGGCCTGCCGGGAAGTGATTATTAAAAAAGATATTCAAAAAATGTTATGGAGGCTCAACCGTTTTTTGGAGAAAAAAGAAAAGAGTGACGAGCTTGTTATAACCATGGAGGAAAAAATGCTCTTTTTGAGAACTATCGAACGGCTCTCTGGTTATCATCTAATAGAAAACATGCAACAACAATTAAGAAACAAGCGCCGCGCTTACAGGCTGGGGTGGTTTTTGGACTCACTTTTTTACAGAAGAAATTAAGATGTTGCAATATTTCTGATAGTTCCAGCCTGAAAATCCAGCCATAAAGACATTTTTTTTAATTGAACTTATTACTCAGAAGTACTATACTAATTTAGTAAATTACTAAAAAAGGATACTGAATGAAAATACCCGTCGATTTAAGACATAAACCGGTTATCGTCTCAGAAAACTATGACTGTATTGATGGCAGATTCTCATCAAATACAGACGCAAAAGGTCTTTCGCTCGGTCTTGCCCAGTGGAATGACAGAGGAAAAGTCGACATATCAGCTAAAATATGGCGCTACACCGGGGAAAAGTGGTCGAGACAGTCTGAAGAAATGCCTCTTCACAGGGTGTTGGACCTGGCCATCCTGATTTGTCGCGCAAAGCTCTATTTCAATGAGCGCTATCATAAAAAAGATGCTGACTATCCAAATTTTCCCGTTATTGAAAGAATAGGCCTGCAGGGTGATGCCATGAGTGTATCAATTTGTGTTGATAATAATCATATAATGGAAGATGTACGGCTTTTTGATGACTGCCTGCATAAGGATGATGAAATAATAGGTGAGCGGCTAAAAACTTTATCTGCATTGCTTAAAGAACTTGAGTACTGATTTCTTTAATGGAGTCCATTTTCGCACAGTTCTATAAGTATGTCCTCTTACCCCATCGCCTGTGCACCCAAAACCATTCATCGGGGTATTGTCTGATGATATTCTCTAAAAATGCGTTGACCTTTCTCATATTCTTCGCAATCATTTCTTCAATGTGTCCTCTTCGCTCCATTTCGAGGGGGGTACCGCACACGATGGTGTAACGCAGGAAACCCTTCCTTACAGCATATATGGGAACAACGGTTGTCGCTGTCTTCATGGCTATCACCGCCACCCCTTTTGACGTGGAAACCTGCGCGCCAAAAAGCTCCACAAAAACACCCTCTGAACTCTTTTCCCGCTGATCACCGAGAATGGCAATAAGCTTATTTTCCTTGAGACGTTTTATTACTTCCTTGCCTGTATTCTCATTAACAATGACGGTAACCCCCATTGATCCTCTCAGATTGTTCAAAAAATTATTCAAGAGGGCATGTTTTTTGAGGGGCCGGGCAAGAGTGATAATATCGTATCCCAGCAGTTTCGATATAATACCGGTTACTTCCCAGTTGGCGAAATGAAAGGCAAGTACAATCGCGCCCCTTCCTTTTTGAAGGGCCTCATCAAAGTGGTGCCTTCCTTCTATACTGAATCTTTCTGTAATTTCTCTATTTGTTACAAAAGGCATAAGGAGAAATTCAATAACATTAATGCCGAATTTTTCAAAATTTCTTCTTGCTATCGCGCTAATTTTTCTGTCGCCAAGACCAGGAAAAACCCGTTTAATGTTTGTGCGGGCTATACCTCTTCTGTACCTCATAAAAAGGAATGCAAGTCTTCCAAGGGATTTGCCAATAAAGATGCATGCTTTTTCAGGTAAAACACGCAGTATCTGCTGGGCAGATTTGATAAAAAAAATCAATACACGGTCGACGGACACAATTACCTAGTGCGAAGCCGCAGGGTCTAATGGAATCGCTTCCTCAATGAGCATAATCGGGATATCGTCCCTGATGGGATACAATAGTTTACAGACACCGCAGATGAGGCCGTCCTGAGTATCGTTGAGCTGTATATCACCTTTGCATTTCGGGCAACAGAGAATTTCCAGCAACTCCTCGCTGACAGCCATCAGGTTTCCTCTTCTGAATTGTTTTCCATATTATTCTTCTGCATTGCCGGTTCAAGGATATCACCCAGCGTCGAGAAGGCGCCTTCATTTTCAGGGACAGCTTCTACCTGCTTTTTTTCATCACCTTTCTTTTGTGTCTTGGTGCTGAGCGCTATTCTCCTGTCTTTCTCGTCTATGTTAAGAATTACCGCCTCTATCTTCCCGTCTAGAGGAAAAACTTCTGATAGCTGCTTGCCCTGCAGATCGTCTATCTCGGACAGATGGATAAGGCCTTCTATTCCTTCTTCTATTTCCACAAAAATGCCAAAGTCAGTAACACTCGTGACATGTCCTTCCACAACATCACCAACATGGTATCTTGATGCTGCTCCTTTCCACGGATCGCTCATAAGCCGTTTGATGCTGAGGGAGAATTTTTTCTGGGCTTTATCAATATTAAGTACCAGGGCCTCAACACTGGATCCTTTTGCATATTGTTGCGACACAACTCCTTTTCTCCTCGACCATGAAAGCTCAGACATATGAACCAGCCCGTCTATCCCGTTGCCAATACCGACAAACATGCCAAAATCGGTGAAGTTTTTCACCTTTCCCGTAACAATAGACCCGGGCGGGCATTTTGTTTCCAACTCATCCCAGGGATCAGAGGCAAGTTGTTTTAATCCGAGAGATATGCGTTTTTTTTCCATATCAATCTTCAGAACAACAAGGTCGAGCCAGTCACCTTTTTTCACAATCTTTTCAGGATTTCTCAGTTTCCTGTCCCAACTCATTTCGCTGATATGAAGAAGGCCTTCAAGGCCCTGCTCAAGTTCGATGAAGGCTCCGTAATCGACAATTCCCACCACCTTACCTTTAACTTTCGATTTTAGAGGGTATTTTTCCTCGATATTTACCCAAGGATCAGGCTTCAGCTGTTTGATACCTACTGATATACGTCCCTTTTCGGTATCTATTGAAACGATCTTCACTTTTACCTCATCACCTATTCGGAGATATTCCTTGGGATGGGTAATCTTTCCCCATGTAATGTCGTTTACATGGAGAAACCCGTCGACTCCTCCGAGATCAATAAAGGCGCCATAATCCATAATATTGCGAACAAACCCGTAAACAACCTGACCTTCTTTCACGTTTTTCCAGAATTCCTGTTTTTTCTTATCTCTCTCTTCTTCAAGCAGTGTTCTCCGCGAAAGGATAACGCCACCCCTTCTTTTATTTACTTTAATTGCTTTAAATTTCAAATGTCTGCCGACAAATGAAGACGGATTTTTTACCGGTTTTATATCAACCTGAGAAAGGGGCAAGAAGGCGTTGACGCCACCGATATTTACAATAAAGCCCCCTTTTATTTCCGACATAATGGTGCCATCAATCGGGGTTCCCGCTGCGAGAGACTTGTCGATCTTTTCCCATGTTCTGATTTCATCAACTTTCTGCTTCGACAGGAGGAGGAGACCTGATTCTCTATCTCTTCCGATGACCATGACCTCGATTTCATCATCAATATTTACCTCAGGTTCCATACCTTTCAATGCGAATTCACGTTTAGAAACAGTTCCTTCCGATTTCAAACCTACATCGACGATAACAGAATCACCGTTAATTTTTATGATTGTACCTTTAAAAACATTTCCTTCCTGCGGGCTTTTCATGGATGTTTCATAAAGCGCCCGCATTTCCTCCTTCGAGTTTTCTTTTGTTGTCTCAACATCGCCGCTGTTAATCATCGTCTACGCCCCCTAAAATTTTTTTACACGCCTTTCCACTATATCTATGATGAGATCAGGAGTGGATGCACCTCCTGTAATCCCTACCGTGTGAACATTGTTAAACCATTCAGATTTTATGCTATTTTCTGTTTCAATGTGATGGGTGTTTGGTTGTACTTTATGGACGACCCTGTAAAGCTTTGTTGTGTTTGAGCTATTTTTCCCCCCCACAACCAACATCATATCCACCTTGCCGGAAAGCACAATCGCTTCTTTCTGCCTGATTTCTGTACTTTCACAAATCGTATTATAAATCCTGAGTTCTTCAACGCCCCCTATAAGTTCCTTTACAATATTTACAAAGGTGTCTTTGTCAAGTGTTGTCTGGCTGACGACCCCTACCTTTTTCTCTTCGAGTTCTGTGGGCTCCTGCAATACAATACCATCGTTGTCTAAATAACTCAAGACACTTTTGACTTCCGGATGATTCTTATCGCCAATGATAACAACCTTATAGCCCTGTTTTTTCAAATACATAGCGTGTTTGCGCACCCTTTTTACGAAAGGGCATGTTGTATCGATGATTCTCAACCCTGTTTTTCTTATATATTCCTCTTCTTCTTTCCTTATGCCGTGTGTCCGAAAGACAACGGTACCGCTTCTGATTTGAAATACATCATCTACAGGCATAACCCCTTTTTCCTTCAGGATATTTACCATCTGAGGATTGTGAATGATAGGCCCGATAGTATAAACAGTGTCCTTCGTGGCTTCGGCTTCTTTGAGTACCATCTTGATAGCCCGCTTTACGCCGAAACAAAAACCGATATTTTTTGTTTTGAGTATTTTCATGCAGCCCTCTCGGCAGCAATGTGTTTTAATATCATATCCATAACACCTTTTACGTTGATGCCCGTTGTATCAATGTATCTTGCGTTTTCGGGCATTACGAGAGGCGCGATATCCCTTTCAGAATCGTTCTTGTCTCTCATGATCATTTCTTCCTTTACTTTCGCCAAGGCTTCAGGGTTTCCTTTCGAAGCAAGTTCCAGATGTCTTCTCTTTGCTCTCTCTTCGGTGTTTGCGTCAAGATAAATCTTTATCTGAGCGTTTGGAAAAACAACACTTCCTGTGTCTCTGCCTTCAAGTACTACACCCCCTTTACTGCCTATCTCCCTTTGAACTTTGTAAAGGTATTCTCTTATTATTTCCAACTGGGATAACCTGGAAGCAAGAAGCGAAATTTCAGGAGAGCGAATCTCTTCTGATATGTCTTTGCCGTCGAGAAAAACCTTTGTTTCTTTCTTGAATTCAAAACGTATTTGGAGGTCTTTTAAGAGATTCATTAGTTGGGCTTGCGTCGCCCCCTCCAGCAGCGAAGCCGCTGGAGCCTCCCCTTCTCGCTTACCGTGTAAGCTGGGTACTTCATTCAGTTGGGCTTGCGTCGCCCCCTCCAGCAGCGAAGCCGCTG
>CAZXVZ010000041.1:8767-18738 GCA_964644085.1 uncultured Syntrophus sp.
CTGGGTACTTCATTCAGTTGGGCTTGCGTCGCCCCCTCCAGCAGCGAAGCCGCTGGAGCCTCCCCTTCTCGCTTACCGTGTAAGCTGGGTACTTCATTCAGTTGGGCTTGCGTCGCCCCCTCCAGCAGCGAAGCCGCTGCTTTTGTTTTATAAGCATAGGCAACACCCCTGTACATGGCCCCTGTATCGATATAGCTATAGCCGAGTTTCCTGGCAAGCATTTTGGCGATGGTACTTTTCCCGGCACCGCTGGGGCCATCGATGGTGATAATAAGGTCTTTTCTATACGCCATTTCCTTGCGCTCCATTTACCGGAAACTGTTAGTATATATTAAATCGCCGCGTAATTCCAATTCGACTGGAATAAGGGTGGCAGCCTAAGATAATTTATACCCAAATTTCCTCAACAGTGCCTTCCTTTCTTTTTTGTCCTTTTCCTCCTCGACACCTTTCGGTTTTGACCCGTCTATAACGCCCATAATGCCTCTGCCCTGTTCAATTTCAGCCACAATCACTTCAAGAGGATTGGCCGTGGCGCAGATAATATGGCATACTTCCTGGCACGCTTTAATTGCGTTAAGCACGTTAATGGGAAAACCGTCTTTCAAGTAAATGACAAAGGTGTGCCCGCAGGAGAGACTGAACGATGTATCGCCGGCTAGCTTTGAGAGCTCTTCGTCGTTACCTTCGAAACGCACCAGACAGGGTCCGCTCGCTTCAGAGAAGGCAATGCCGAATTTTAAGGTTGGCGATGAAGCTATGAGGATTTCATACATATCTTCCACTGTCTTTACAAAGTGGGACTGGCCTATTATAATGTTGAGGCCTTCCGGAATATTGATTTTTACCGTCTTAATCTCCATTTTTCCCTCCTTAATTGGCGCGCAAATTGTTTGTCGCGTTTCAATAATCAATTATCAAACATCAAGATACAAAAGGAGGCCACCTTGTTTTTGATTTTGGTTATTGTAATTTGGATATTGGTCATTCTCGTTTCCCTTCACTGTTTTTAAATGGTTCTTTTTCATCAAAATCAGGCACAAAAAGTGGCGCGCTTCGTGTCTCCTGAACAAAAACATTTCTGAATCCTTCGCTAACAAGATAATCAACAATTATATCATACTCTTCCTGACGTATCCTCCTTCTCAGGAGAGGAACAGTATCAGCTCTGTGAACCGGGTAATACTGCGACATAAGACTGGTGAAGGTTTCTGTCCCAACATTCCGGCCTATCCACTGAAATATCTTCTTTGATCCAGCGAGACCACCGGGAAGAATCAAGTGTCGGATAAGGAGGCCCTTTTTCCCTATTCTGTTTTCAAAAACAAGGTGGCCCACTTGCCGTCTCATTTCCAGAATCGCCCGTCTCGTGAAGTCGGGGTATGGTTTTTCCTTCGGAACACCCGACAGTTTCTCTGCCACGATCGAGCTCCAGTATTTAAAATCAGGCATATAGATATCGATGAGACCATCGAGCACCCTCAGCGCTTTCACGGAGTCATAAGCGTTTGTGTTGTAAATCACGGGGATAGTAAGGCCTTTTTCCTTCGCGTCTTTGATTGCCATGGCAATATGGGGAATATAGGGAGTAGGGCTGACCAAATTAATATTATGACAACCCAGGTTTTGTAAATACAAAAAAATTCCGGATAATTTCTCGAGAGAAATCTCTTCACCTTCACCGTTCTGGCTTATCTGATAATTCTGGCAAAAAATACACCTCAGATTACAGAAGGAAAAAAAGATGGTTCCTGAACCCATTGTGCCTGAAATCGGCGGCTCTTCACCGTGGTGGGGGCCATAGTGGGCAACAATTATCTTGTCGCCAACCCTGCAAAATCCTTTTTCCCCCTTCAGTCTGTTAACTCCGCATTGTCGGGGACAAAGCTCACATTTCTCAAGCATGTGCAAAACATTTTTCATGTTCTTAAGTATAAACAACGATACTATTGAAAGAAAGGAGTTTCTTTTGTAGCGGCTCGCGTCGCCCAGCCGCTAATATAGTATCTTCGAAGAATGTCCGCTTTACTGGAGCGATTGCCGCGCTCGGACATATAGTCTGGTTTTTTAGTGTATTCATTTTTTTGGTTCTTTATCCATCGTATGATTCCCGCCATTGCAGCTGGGCGGTTATCGGTTTTCACTATTTACCATGGACTGGTTGATCTATTGAAGGAAAGGGGTTTCGGCTATTTCTTTGACGTTGAGATTAATAAACTGCTCACCCATTTCTTCCCGCAGGACAGGTGATGCAACGCAATAAAGCATATCAGACCGGGGGATGGTCTGATCGGGCTGCATGTGGCCATACCAGGTCCGTTTGTTTTTATCCGTGATCTTCACTCGCCCATATTTTAAAGGTGCAATATCAACGGGCTTCAGTAAAATATTTGGCCGTGGGTTGCCGACGCCAAAAGGTGCGAGTTGGCCTATGTAACCCATAAACTCTGTTGTCAGATCCTCAAACTCCGCCTCTGTATCACAGAGAATTTCTTGTCTTTCCTGAGTCGCCTCGTCATACCGAATACTTTTTTCAAAGGCATCGGCAAATGTGCAGAGGTTTTCTTCAGCTATGGAAATGCCGCAGGCATATTTATGCCCGCCGTATTTCAAAAGCAGCGATGACAAAGAAGTAATCGTTTCAAAAAGATCCATCCCTTTAGCGCCTCTCCCTGATCCTTTCCATGTATTGTCAATCTTTGTTATCACGATTGACGGCTTTTTATACATCTCTGCCAGTTTTTGCGCCACGATGCCGAGAACTCCGACGTGCCACTTTTCGTTATAAACAACTATTGAGTTTTTCTCGGAAAGGCGGTCTTTCCTCAGATCGTTAACAATCTTCTTAACAATCTGTTCCTCAACGTTTTGTCTGTGCCTATTGGCATTTTCAAGGCTCTTCAAATATAGGGCCGCCGCTTCTTCCTCCTCTGAGACAAGAAAATTAAAAGCGTTTTGCGGTTCTGAAACCCGGCCTGCCGCGTTGATCCTTGGAACAATAATAAAACCAAGGGTAAATTCATCGATAACGTCTTTTGTTATGGTCTTATTTTTGTGCATGGCCTTGAGCCATGCCCTCGGGGACTTGTTCATCATTTCCATGCCATGTCTGACCATAATCCTGTTGTCACCGGTCAGGGGTACCATATCGCCAACGGTCCCTACGGTGACGATGTCGAGCTCCCTTTTCAGATTCATTGGCTCTTTGAGAAGACCCTTTCTGTGCATTGTTCTTCTGAGGGCCAGGAGAAAAAAGAAGGTGACCCCGCATGCCGCAAGGTCTCGCGTAGGGAAACGGGAATCTTTTCGCTTTGGATTGATAAGCGCGCTCGCCTGGGGCACGATTTGTCCCATCTCGTGGTGGTCTACAATGACTGTGTCAATACCGTAATTCTTCGCGTAGTTTACTTCCTCAACATTTGAAGAACCACAGTCAAGGCTAATAAGAAGTGTTACGCCTTTTTCGTAGAGAGTTTTTATCGTCTCTTTATGAAGCCCGTAGCCTTCCTGTCGCGTGGGTATATGGATAACAGGACTTACGGCGAAATGTTTCAGAAAATTCGCCATCAGGGCTAATGATGTCACACCATCAGCGTCATAATCACCGTATAGACAAATCTTTTCTTTCTCTGTCAAGCCACCAATGAGACGATCTACCCCTTTTTCCATATCCGGTAAAAGAAACGGGTCGGAAAGGTCTTCGAGCTTTGGTTTCAAAAATACGCGCGCGTCATCGGCATTGTTAATACCCCTTGAAATAAGGATTCTCGCGAAAAGTTCTGGCACACCAAGGTCGGCCGCGATTAGACGGACAGCTTCAGAAATATCACTTCTTGTACCTGTTTTCTGTTTCCCGTTGTGTCTATGCATGAGTTAGGCCTTGGATTTCCCGTATTTTTTTATAATTATTTTTTTCGAGGTAACCGTCAATCCCTCTTATGATTTTTGGGATTGTGAAAGGATCAACAAAAGTGGCAGAGCCGACCTGAATAGCGCTGGCGCCCGCCATGAGAAAAGAAATAGCGTCGTCGGTATTCATAATGCCTCCCACACCGATGATGGGAATGGGCACGGCTTTTGAGCACTCATAGACTGCGCGAAGCGCTATAGGTCTCAAAACCGGCCCCGAGAGTCCTCCCTTAAGAGGCACTCTCTTGCTTTTTACATCGATAATAGCCGCAGGCATTGTGTTAATGAGGGTAAGGCCCGCAACCCCGGCTTCATGTGCCGCAAGGGCTATTTCTACAATGTTTTTGACCTCAGGGGTTAGCTTTGCGATAACGGGTATGGGTGTTACCGACTTCACTTTTTTAACAATCCCGGAAACCATTTCAGGATCTTTACCAAAACTTATTCCGCCCGCCTTAATGTTCGGACAGGAAAGGTTTATTTCGAGTGCCACGATAAGTTTGTCCGGTTTCATTTTTGCCGCAAAAGCAACATACTCTTCCTCAGTAAAACCGAAGAAGTTGATGATAATCGGGATTTTCCTCTTCTGAAAAAAAGGGAAGTGTTCGAGAAAAAACCTATCCAAGCCTATATTTTGCAGGCCAATACTATTTATCATGCCGTGACGCTCATCCCAGACTCTGGGTGTTGGGTTTCCATGATGAGGGTTCAGTGATAATCCTTTCGTAACATAGGCACCAAGCGTATCGATTTTCCAGAGAGATTCAATTTCATTAGAATATCCCAGTGTGCCTGAGGCATTCATGACAGGATTCTTCAGTCTTTTTCCAAACAATGTCAAAGAGATATTTGCCATAAATCAAAAACCGGTCCTTCTTTGCAGGCCCGCTTATAAGGCTCTTTTTCATCAATCGTTTTCACCGCGCATCCGAAGCACAGTCCGAGGCCGCATGCCATTCTTTCTTCCACTAGGACTTGGCACGGCATCTGGGAGTTTTCTATAGCTTTTCGGATGTTTTTTATCATACCTGCTGGTCCGCAGGTAAAAATCTCCACATTTTTCCCATTAAAGGTCTTTTTCTCCTTACGAAACAGCGCCACCACATCTCCCTTAAAACCCTTTGAACCATCAAGCGTGCAAATATGGGGATTGTAATCCAGGATATCATCGATAACCTTAAGCTCTTCTTTGTTCGAACAGCCGTAAAATATGCGGGCTTTATCTTTGACTTTTTTTATGAGCAAATGCACCCCTGCAACACCAATGCCGCCGGCTATGACAATGTATCCGTCTCTTTTCGTAGGAGTAAAACCATTTCCAAGGGGGCCAAGCACAAGCGTCTTGGTGTTCTTTTCTGCTCTGCTCAGCAACTCTGTGCCCTTTCCTACAACACGGTATACAATCGTGATTGTTGCCCTGCCATAGTCGTATATGCTGAAGGGCCTTCGCAAAAAGATATTACTGTCCGGGACTTTCAGCATGACAAACTGTCCCGGTTTTATAACGCCTATCGGTTTGGACAGTTTAAGTTTCAAAAGAAAGTAGTTTGAAACAATATTCCGGTTCACTACAATACTTGCTTTTATATCATCCATTTTGTTCTTCATCCCTATAAAAACAACTGCATTACCGGCGCGATCGTTGCCGGGGCTCAGCGCCCCCTCCACGGGTGCAAGCTCGACGGAACCACCCTGCTTGCTCGCAGAAGCTCGCTTATTGCCCCGCTATGTGCTGTTACATAATACATTTTCATAAAAATAATTGCATCACCAGCGCGTCTTCGCCGGTTTCCGGATAATATTTTTTTCTCCGGCCAACTACTTCAAATCCGAAATACTTGTAAAGTCTCTGCGCGCTTTCATTATGTTCTCTTACTTCCAGATAGCATTCTCTGATGCCGTTTTCCCTGAAAAGATCCAGGGTGTAATTCAGCAGTTGCCGGGCATAACCTTTCTTTCTCTCTGTAGGATCCATGGCAAGATTCATTATGTGTGCCTCTATCCTGACGTCATAGAACACTATATAGCCAATGATGCTCTTATTATGTTCTATAACAAGCCCTTTGTAAATCGGAGAAAAGATTGTTTCTTCGAACATCCTCTTTGACCAGGGGGAAACAAAAGATTGTCTTTCTATCTCCATAATCAGGTTAAGGTCTGTCACATCCATTAGTCGTACAAATCCCAAGCCGCTCTGATTGCCCATGGTTGTACCGGCGGCGCTTTTATCCGTCATATTGTTTCCACTATAGCAAGATCGTCTATAGTATTTATATTGGTAAATACAGAGGTGCCGTTTCTAAAAAAACAGGGCTGCTCTTCAAGTTCTTTTACGCTTACGAAGGGCAGAACTTCCGCGATTTTAAATCTCTGTTGCTCTATGAGCCGGAAAAAATGGACCATACAGGATCTGTTATAAATGGCGTGGAGGGCCTCAAAACCCCACTTTATTTTCCCGACAATCGTGCCGTTGCCGTCTGTTTCGTGCGCTGTATATTGCGTTTTCGGAATGATAATGTCCTCGCCTCTTGCCTCATTCATCATGTATTTAAATGCCTCTCTCGAGAGAAAAGGCATATCACAGCCGACCACAAAGGTGTATGGTGTTTCTGAATAAAGAAGTGCTGAGGCAATTCCCGTCATGGAGCCGCCATAAGGAAGAACATCTTTCAGGACCGGCGCGCTGATACCCTCTATAGTATCATGAAACCGCGAGAGGATTATTACCCTGTCGAATATTTCTTTAACGGCATCATAGACAAAGTTAACCAGATACTTGTCGCCGATTTTAATGGTAGCCTTATCCTGTCCCATGCGGGTACTTTTCCCACCGGCAAGTATGGCGCACGTACAATTCATTTGTACCTATTTACCATCTTTCGGTATCATTAGTAAAGATACAAAAAGGGGTTGTTACGAGTTGTTTCTATTTAATACTATGTGGCAATCACCGTAACCTTACACCACAATCCTTTCATCTGCGGGAAGCAAATATTGCCTTCTTTATCAACCATTTTCCAATATGATATAGTTGTGCATGGAAATGGTGGTGATTTGAATCGCACAGAGATGTGCACTGTATTGCCCGGCGGCGTCCTTGGAATTTCTATCTCATTGCTTGAAGGAAGAAGGTTCTGATCAAGAATAGGGATAATTTCATCGCTGTCTTTCTTGAGAATGCACAGTTGATCGTCGATGCACATGAGTTTCCGGTCAATCCACTCGACTTCCCCAAGATTTTGAATTTCCCACGTTTTGTCGAATTCATAATCAACAGGGACTACTGTATTGTCGGCAAAGGTAACATCCCTCACAAACCCTGCGTTATCGTTCGGGTAAGTGGGGTCCGATAACACCGTAGATGGAAAATGACGGGCACTGAATAATCTTCTAATAAGCATCAAGGGATGGACATTGAGCGCGTGTGCAAGCTTGATCAGCGTTGACAATCTTGCCTCGGAAACCCTTTCGTCGAGCAGCTTGTAAAGCGCTTGTCTCGTAATACCAGCCCTTTTAGCCGTTTCGGTAAGCGACATATCAAGGCAATAAGCGCGACGCCTGATATAGTCTCCTAAATCATTATTCATTACGCAATCCTCGTAAAAATAAACCCCGTTCAGTTCACTTTGTCAACCACAGTTGACATTTTATACCTTACACTTTCGATAGGATGAAATTATTACAATTAACAGATTGGAGCGCAAAAGACAATTCGGTATGTATGTCACAAAAGCTTCTTTCCCGGACAAAAATTCAAACAAGATGTGATTTGGTCGTTTTTACAGAGTTTATATCAAAGGAGGTGCATTATGGCAAAATGCTTTATTACTGGCGTCGACCTTTCGATCCATGAGGCGTATATCCTTGACAGAGCAGCTGCGCATCGAGCCTTAAAAGACATTCAGGAACAGCTATCTACGCTGCAAAGACTTATTGAACAATTGGGCGCAATAGATGATTCGGAAATATTCGATGTTAAAAATCACAAAATGACACTCCGACGGGATCGCCGCCTGGTAACTTCTTCGGTGGCCGAAGTGCTGTCAGCTGCTTATCCAAAAGCAAAACTATTTACGCCTTGGAGGGAATGGCGCCAACGCCGCTCGCAGACAAACAACCGCGCATTATTACAGACAAACGCTTATGATCAAGTTCAAAATGATGCCGCCGGAGGCGAGAATGACAACTCTCGTTCCTAACTCAGTCGCTGTTTTTGGAACAAATCTTTCAACGGTAGACGTGGTGCTCCGTAGTGTCTTGAAGTTCCGCGAGACAATTACACGCATTATTGTTCTCGATTACACCGGTCGTGGAGCTATGGTTCTCGGGCCAAGCAACAAGCTGGCCCTTATGAATCATCCGGTTCACTGGTGTGACCTTGCGGACCGGTATCACCCATCGGCTCTTTTTCAGCTTCGCCGGTCCGAACATCTTAAAACAGTTCTATCGGAACTATTGAAAACAATGTGTAGAATTTCGCGCATTTCCCTCACGGAAGCAACCCTTTCGTGGGCAGTAGAAGCAGCCTACAACCTCTCTGCTCAAGGCAAGATTGGACTTGGGGCCTTATTGAAATCTCTATCTTCACCTGAGATGTATCGGTGGTTTCATGACACACAAGAAAATCAAAGTGAGATTGTGCGTTTGCTTAAGATGCTCAGTTGGGTTCTCGGTTTTTCATCGGTATACGCTGTGTCAGAGGCTGTAAACAGTGTTGACCTGGAAAATATACTTACAAAAAAGGGCACTCTGTGGATAGAGGCAAAAATAGAACACTTCGAGCCATGTGAACATCGACTCGTTACGGCCCTCATGGAGGCGGCAATTGAAGACGCGTTCAGGGCTTCATTGGCATCTCTGGAAAAAAGAACCGGGGCTCCCCCTCAGTTGGCAATTGTTCATTTATTCCCCCCGACTTCTTTTTCGGACAGATTAGCGCAATGGGTAAGGGAAACCTCACAGATAGCACGGCACATTGGAGTTCACAGGCTCCAGCCCGAGCGCCCACTTGCTGCTCTCTCAATGTCCTGGGCCCGTGAGACCCGATATATATGGATTACAGGTAAAACAAGCAAGTCTTTAAAGGGTTCTGTTCACAGCAACTGGCTAACCGTTAAAGAAACCGAACAAATCAATAATCTTGATGATGGAGCTATCTGGGTAAAGTCAAACACGGATAATAGGGCAATTGTAGTCAGGGTACATCGGGCAGCGGATTATCTTAAGCTGGATGATAAGCTTCGAAGTCAATCAAGCAGGCTGCGAAAGATCGTGCCTGTTCGACAGATGTCATCTGCTCTGTCATCCATAGTTGAGATGAACACTACAGAAAATAACCTGTATGGAAAATTATGTGATAGAGAGACATTACGTCTTGGATGGTTTAGGCTCTCCCAGAATGCTAAAAAAGATTCCCATGGGATGGATAATGTTACCATCTCAACGTTCAAAGACAATCTTGAAAACGAATTATCAAAACTGTCAGGTGAATTGAAAGCCGGCGAATATCGCTGCAAACCCTTGAGACATGCCTATATATCGAAACCGGACGGTGGCAAACGGATGCTTTCTATAGCCTGCGTTCGCGATAAGGTGGTCCAGAATGCCTGTTTGTTCCTCTTGGAGCCGATTTTTGAAACCGTTTTCAGTCATTACAGTTTTGCTTTTCGGCCACGGCGAAGTACGCATCAGGCACTGGCTGTTCTGAGAAGCAGAATTGCCGCTGGACATTCCTGGGCCGTGATAGCCGACATCAACAAGTGTTTCGACAGCATAGACCATGAGGTACTCCTTCGTCTGCTTGCAAAGCGCATAGGAGATCAAGACCTTATGGCATTGGTTCGCCATTGGGTAAAAGCAGAAGTCCTTAACTTCCACGACTTATTACCAATGGAAATCGGCATCCCTCAGGGGGAGTCTCTTTCGCCCCTGCTTGCCAATATATACCTTGATCCTCTTGATAAACATCTTGAAAAACTGGGGCTTGATTTTGTCCGTTATGCTGATGATATCATTTTAGATCGGAAGAGCACACGTCTGAACTCCAGTCACCGCTCATTATC
>CAZXVZ010000042.1:0-18571 GCA_964644085.1 uncultured Syntrophus sp.
TTCTTTCTCAGTCTTCTCGGTCTGCATATCGGAAAACCCATCGTAGTCCCCTCCTTATATAAATTATTATTTTCTGTTGGTTGTTTTTATTCACCTTGGTTATTGTGCTTTGGTGTTTGATTATTATCACTTTATTTCTTCATCAGTCAAATAACACTGCGGATCATCCGCCCAGATATCACCGCTCACCGCTTCCGCCCTTACCCGGAAATTTCCGCCACACACGTTGAGCCATCGGCAAGGGAAGCATCGTCCTTTCACGAATTTCTTCTTCTCCTTTAGCTTTGCCATAAGATCATTGGATGTGTCCATCCAGATTTTACTGAAAGGTCTTTCCCGCACATTGCCGAAGCTATAATGCCTCCAGAACTGATCGGCATGGACGTTACCTTCCTCGTCGACGCAGCCAATCCCAACACCGGAGGAATTACCTTCATTCATCATGAGCAGTTCATAGACCTCTTTGGCTCTGCGGGGATTTTCCCTTAAGAGCCTCAGATAAATATACGGTCCGTCAGCGTGGTTATCTACAGTGAGCACTTCAACCGGCCTGCCTCTGTTGAAGAACTCTTTTGTCCTGTCCATGATGTAATCGACGACGCGGCGTGATTCTTCATGGGTTAAATCATCAGCGACAAGATTCGACCCCCTTCCCGCGTAAACAAGATGGTAGAAACAGACCCGTTCAATACCTTCCTTTTCAATGAGGTCGAATATCCGGGGTACCTCATTGAAATTACGTTTGTTCATGGTGAAACGAAGACCTGTCTTGATGCCCGCCTGTTTCGCGTTTCTGATGCCGGTTATTGCTTTTTCATAGGCCCCTTCGACACCACGGAAAGAGTCATTAATGCCTTCTATGCCATCAACGCTCACTCCGATATATGAAAGTGAAAATTGTGCGAAGACGCGCGCCTTTTCTTCGGTAATTAGCGTACCGTTTGTTGAGATTACCGCTCTCATGCCTCTTTGTGTGGCGTGTCCGATGAGTTCCGGCAGGTCTTCTCGCAAAAGCGGTTCCCCTCCCGAGAAGAGAATAACGGGAACACCGAAGCTGGCGAGATCGTCAATAAGCTGTTTACCTTCCTTGGTTGAGAGTTCATTGCCTTGATGTGTTTCTCCCTTAGCCTGAGCGTAACAATGAACGCATTTGAGATTACATCGTTTCGTCATATTCCAGACAACAACGGGTTTCTTATCTTTTGAAAACTGGAGAAGATGAGATGGTAGCCTGCCGGATTCGCGCCCGTATCTGAGCGGATCAGAGGCTTCCACAGCTTCGCAGTAGAGCTTTGATACACCAATCATAGCCTTATACCAACCTGCCTTCTTCGACTCACCTTTGTTGTCTCCTCGTCGCGCTCCTCGACGTATTGCCACATACACCTGCGTCCGGGTACCGCTTGCGGGTGTTCGTCACCTCCTCGGCGCGCCTTTGAATGCAGCTTGGTATTATTCTGCCTGCAAAAACAGGTAAAAGTCAATAAGACCAAAGTTTCTGTTTTTCTTGTGTATAGGTGATTATTCTGCTAAGCTTTTCATACTGTTAAAGAGTTTTTAAGGAGTGAGGGAAATGAATCTTCTGCAGGCCATTGGCAATACACCGCTCATTGAATTAGTGAATATCAATAAAAACCCTGCGGTGAAAGTTCTCTGCAAACTTGAAGGATGCAACCCAGGAGGCTCTGTAAAAGACCGCCCTGCGCTCTACATGATAAACAAGGCGGAAGAGCGCGGTGAACTTACCAGGGACAAGGTCATTCTGGAACCGACTTCAGGCAACACAGGAATTGCCATTGCAATGATCGGCGCGGCGAAAGGATATAAAGTTGATCTGTGCATGCCCGAATGCGTGAGCACGGAGAGACGCTTAATTCTCGAAGGTCTGGGCTCCGAAGTTTTCTTAACACCGGCAAAAGAAAATATTGATGGGGCGATCAGGAAGGCTCACGCGCTCATTAAACAGAAACCGGATAAGTACTATATGCCAAACCAGTATGAAAATCCTGATAATGTCTTAGCTCATTTTGAGACCACAGGGCCTGAAATATACAGACAGACCGATGGCGAAGTGGATTATTTCGTTGCCGGAATGGGTACGACGGGCACTCTCATGGGAACAGGAAGCTATCTGAAATCGATGAAGCCGGCCGTGAAGATTGTCGGTGTTGAGCCCGTCATGGGACACACCATTCAAGGATTAAAGAACATGAGGGAATCGATGGTGCCCGGTATTTATAAACGGGACGAACTTGATGAGAAACAAATGGTGGAAGACGGTGAGGCCTTTGAGATGACGAGGCTGCTTGCTCAGCACGAAGGTATCTTTGTGGGGACATCGAGCGGGGCTGCTGTTACAGTTGCGCTGAGAATTGCCTCACGAATCGATCGTGGCACCATTGTGGCAATCCTGCCGGACCGGGGCGACCGGTACCTGAGCACTATGCAGTTTCGCTCCATCTGTGCCAAGTGCCCCCCCTAGCACCAATTCTAATTTATTCAATGAATGAATGATAAGCGCCACTTACAGGATGTGGACTTCTCCGCTTTCAATGTTGTAATAAGCGCTAACGATGGAGATTTTACCCTGCCGTGCCATTTCGGAAAGTATGGGGTCGGAGTACTGCAATTGGTCGGCAACGAGCCTGGTATTTGCCTTAATCGTATTGTCGACAAGATCACCAGGCAATTCCTTTGCTGCTTGTATTGCCGGTTTGATTGCTTCCATTATACTGCCGACATGGCCGTGAGGAGCCCCACCCTGTACTGTAGCGGTGACGGCACCGCATTTTGAATGACCGAGGACAACAACAAGCTTGGTGCCGAGATGATCCACCGCGTATTCGATGCTCCCCAGCGCCACGTCATCGACGATATTACCCGCGACACGGATAACAAAGAGGTCACCGAGGCCCTGATCAAAAATAATCTCTGGAGGTATGCGAGAATCGGAACAACCCACGACAACGGCAAAAGGCTTTTGGCCTTTCACAAGTTCCTGGCGTCGTTCTCTGTTTTGATTAGGGTGAATCGGTTTTGATAGAGAAAAACGTCTGTTGCCCTCTATGAGCTTTTGTAGGGCTTGTCCGATTTCGGGATGGCTTATCATTGTTTTCCCTCTCCTCTCGCTATAATAAACTGTAATATCATATAGAATTTGCCCCCGATCATCAAGATTAACAAAAAAGTTTTTTTATTTCAGCTAATTATATGCTCAGGTGTATTTTTTATATATGTGGATAAGGGAAAAAATAGAATAGTAAGGCTTTAGGGAGAACAGCTGGTGTTCGGTGTTTTTAAATTGTGAAAATATTAACAAAATTTTGTTGACAACCTCGCATAACACGTTTTAAATTATACCCCTAAACAATATTAAGACGAACCAGAAAAACGAGTCGTAAATCAAAAAATAAATCAGGAGGTTTTTATGGCAGATGTAAAGGCGGAAGAAACTAAAAAGTTTGCACCCCCCAAAGCATTCGTCGACCAGGCTTACGTTAAGAGCCGCGAAGAATACGAAAAAATGTGGAAACAGTCAGTAGAAGACCCGGAAACATATTGGGGTAATGTTGCAAAAGAACTGGAATGGTTTAAGCCATGGCTGAAGGTAAATAGAGAGGATTTCTCAAAAGGCGAGATAGAATGGTTTATCGGCGGCAAAACGAATATTTCTTACAACTGTATTGATGCTCAGATAGCAAAAGGAAAGGGAGACAAGGTTGCCATCCTCTTCCAGGGCGAGCCGGAAGACGATGTAAAGAAGGTTACCTATAAGGAAATGTTGAAACTGGTATCCCGATTTGCCAATGTCCTGAAGAAAAAAGGTGTTCGCAAGGGCGACAGGGTTGCCATTTATCTTCCTATGATCTGGCAGCTTCCCGTTGCAATGCTGGCATGTGCGCGAATCGGCGCTATCCACACAATCGTCTTCGGTGGTTTTTCCGCTGAGGCACTCCGCGACAGGATTCTCGACGCAGGCGCGAAGATTCTTGTCACAGCCAACGGTTACTGGCGTTCCAGTAAGAACGTAAGCTCCAAGGCAAACGCCGATACAGCATGTGACCTTTGCGCAAAAGAAGGCCACACTGTTGATAAGGTAATTGTCGTAAAGAGACTTGACAAATTTGATGTTCCGATGAAAGCCGGAAGAGACACTTGGTTTGAAGAAGAGCTTGCCGCTTCCGACATCAGCGATGATTGCCCTGCGGAAATGATGGACGCGGAAGACCCTCTCTTCATTCTCTATACCTCCGGCTCAACAGGGAAACCCAAAGGCGTTCTCCACACAGTCGGCGGCTACATGGTCTATGTATATCACTCATTCAAGTACATCTTTGATTATAAAGATAAAGACATTTTCTTCTGCACCGCCGATATCGGCTGGGTAACCGGTCACTCCTATATTGTCTACGGACCTATGTGTAATGGAGCCACCTCAATTGTTTTTGAATCAGTTCCGACTTTCCCGAATCCAGACAGGTTCTGGCAGATTGTTGAAAAATTTAAAGTCAATACCTTCTATACGGCACCAACCGCTATCAGGGCACTCATGAAAGAAGGCGAGAAATGGCCTCAGGGCAGAGACCTCTCTTCATTGAGACTCCTTGGTTCTGTTGGTGAGCCAATCAACCCCGAAGCATGGCTGTGGTATCACAAGTATGTTGGCGCCGAGAAATGCCCCATCGTTGATACCTGGTGGCAGACAGAGACTGGCGGTATTCTTATCACCCCGCTCCCCGGTGCGTGGCCCACAATACCGAGCTACGCAACACTGCCGTTCTTTGGCGTGAAAGCCCGTACCTTGCAGTCAAGATCGGACGCCAGCAAACCTGCAGTCGATGCACCCGTGAATGAACAGGGCGAACTATGCATAGAAAGATCATGGCCCGGTATAATGAGAGGGGTCTTTGGCGAGCCGGAAAGATTCTTTAATACCTACTTTATCCAGCAGCCCGGATTTTATTTCTCCGGTGACGGGGCAATACGGAACGAAGACGGCTATTTCAGGCTCATGGGCCGTATTGACGACGTCGTCAACGTATCCGGCCACAGAATGGGCACCGCGGAGGTTGAAGCAGCGCTCAATTCCTACACATCTTCAGTAGCGGAATCGGCAGTCGTCGGCTTCCCGCACGAGGTTAAGGGCGAAGACCTTTACGCATATGTTATCCTGAAAGCAGGCGTACAGGGATCTGATGCCCTCAAGAAAGAACTGGTAGCCCACGTCAGAAAAGAAATTGGTCCCATCGCGTCCCCCGGCAAGATCCAGTTTGTGTCAGGTCTTCCCAAGACACGCTCCGGTAAGATCATGAGAAGAATTCTGAGAAAAGTAGCGGCCGGTGCCATCGATGAACTTGGTGACACATCGACACTTGCCGATCCTTCAATCGTAGATGAGATCGTAAAAGGCAGACAGTAAAAGTTCTGAAAATCGACAAGAACCCCCCCCGAACGGAATGTTCCGGGGGTTCTTTTTTTAAAAAAGCGATGAATTATTCATTGAACAGCACAAAAGCTTATCACACGGATAGGCTCAGCACATTGGGATGGGAATTGACAGTCTGCAACGCCCTCTACCCCGAAAAAACACCCATTCGAAAAGTGCTTGCACGGAATGACTCATACGGTCATCTGTTGTATGATCATCTGGATCAATTTTTATCGATGAAAGATGTGAAAAAGGTCATAGAAATCGGCGGAGGATATGGCTATCTGATGAAAGATTTTCTTGACCGGAACAGCTCTCTTGAACCCTGTATGCTTGATGTTTCTCCGTATCTTTTAGAGAAACAGAAAGAAACACTGAAAGATTATTATATTATGTACAGAGAGGAAGATTTTATTGACACCGACTCCTCTTTACTTGCGGGATTTGATCTGGCGATAGTGAACGAAAACCTGGGGGATTTTCCAACCCTTCTTAATCTTGGTCCGGAGCTGTTTTATCCGTCCTACACGATAGATGATCCTTATGTAAAAGAAACCTTACGTTTTTTTGAAACATATACATGCAACCGGCCGGAGTCTGACCTGTTCCATTTCAATCTCGGTGCCCTGCAGGCAGTGGAAAAGCTTTGCGGTTCCGGAATTCCCTATATTTATCTCGGCGAACATAGCTGCGAGGCGACGGTGCCTGAGACTCTGGAACTGCCGATTCACATTGAATCCTCTGGTATGCCGGAGAGAATATCACTCACGGGGCACGATGAATATTCGATCAAATTCTCCTATCTTCAAAGAATTGGGGAAACGTTGGGGTACACTTTTTTCCGTGGCCCATTTGCCGATTTTATACCTTTTACGGTAACTGAACAAGTCCGACATGCTCTTGTCTCTCAAGGTCGAGAGAATGATGACGATGAAATTGTATGCCAGTTCATCGAAGACCTCTACAAGTATGAATATCTGATTTTTATCCGCAAGAATATCCAGTAGAAAATTGGCCGGAAATAAGCTTCAAATATCATTATCCCGGATTTGTCATGAGATCTGCTCCATGTCGAGTCTTCCTCCGCAAACACGCTCTTTTCGCTCCTGCGGCTCCAGTCGCTCCCATTTGGCTTCGGAACTTTTGTTTACACAAAAGACCAGGCCTCCTTGCCTCGAGGGTTTGCTTGAGGAAACCCGACATTCCGCTAATGACAAATCGGGGATTATCATTATCGGTTTTTTTTAGTTTTTTTCCAGCTACAAGGATTTCAAGGCTGTTTTTCTGGCGGATGATATGACAACCATTTCCACAACTCGGAAATTCTATGTGCCACGAAGTAGGTAAAGAGGAGAACTATGAAAACGGAAATCAGCGTAGCAACGATGATGTTCCATTTCATGCGGGTGAGTTCGGTCTGAACATCATCGATATAGATCCCGCTTCCTACGATCCACCCCCATGGCTTGAAGAGCTTCACATAGGACAGCTTCGGCACGGGCTGCTTTGATCCCGGTTTTGGCCACATATAAGTTATGAAACCTTCACCTTTTTCCTTACATATAGTAACCATTTCAACAAAGAGGTGCTTGCCGGTCGGATCTTTCTCGTTAGATAAGTTTTTTCCGTCCAACTCGGGAAAATTAGGATGCATCAGCATTTTAGGCTCAAGATCGTTTATCCAGAAGTAGTCATTATCCCTGTAACGAAGCTGTTCAATCAGCTCTAATGCGTTCTGCTGTGCCTGTTCGCGTGTAATTTTCTTGTTGGCCACCTCGTGATCATAAGCCGCGATCAGTGTATACGCGATATCAAGAACATCCTTTGTCGCGTTTCTCTTCTCTTCCATGAGCTTTTCTTCGACAAGCGGAATAAGATAGAAGAAGGCCGACATAAGCATAAGGACATTGAGAATAATGGAAATACTCATTACTTTCTGAAAGATGCCCCAATCTCTGAAACGTAAGAATTTCATAATTTATTTACCTTTACTCTCTATCCAACAACCAGTTTAGCCGCTCATGATGCCGCGGTCAAGGATTTAAAGACGCATTGACTCAAAATATCCGGATATGTGGCTTTTTCAGTGTGGGCCACAACCTCCCCCTGTCATTTCTCAACTGCTCCCATATATGGGTTTTTAATGATCTTCAGTCTGGAATGATTAACAATCTTTTCGTATATGGTTTTAATTTCATCCTCGATTATGGGAATTTCATCGTTGAATTCTTTAATGGTATAAGTCATGTTGGTGCTTGATTCAAAATCAAAAATAGTAACAAGAAGAGCGTCAGTTCTCGTCAACACCATCTCCAGAAAGATCTCCTGGTCATAAATAAAATAGATCCCGTAAGACGAAGACTCAACAAGAGTTCCCCGGCAATGATTGATGACAAAACGAAAGATTGTCCGTGCAATATCCCGCAAAATGCTTGATGGGATGTTGTCGACGTACTGATCAGCGTTACGGTCGGTAAGGGACCTGCCGATCTCTATTTCGAAAGCGTCAATTTCAAACCCATCTTCGCCTTCAGACAGTTTTTCGATGTTCCGGGCGTAATCGACTATTTCAGCGTGTGTATATCTGTCCTTATTCCATAGTTTGTTAAAAAAGAGGTCTGAGACTGACCAGGGGAAATTTTTCTGAGAATCAATAAAGAGATTTCTTCGTAATATCCTGTCAAAAAAGTTCTCTATTCCTGCTTTTTCGACGCGACTATCTATGTATATCCCCCAGATATGATTGTACGTTTCTCTAATTCTTGGTTCAGCCTGGCTGGGTATTCGCGAGGGGTCATACCGAAAAGAGATGTCAAGCTCATCACAAACATACAGTAAAAGACGATAGACCCTTCCATAGAGAAAAGTGCTATTATTCCACAAGGCAAGCCGTACATTTATCATATCTCCTTTTGCATTCAATTTCTCGATTTTTTCTTCCCAGGGCGACTGGACATCGTCTATGTAGATATTATTTACAATTCCGGCAATAACCGTCGTATTCAAAACGCTTCTTACGAATATCTCTTTTGTTTTGTTCACCTGGTTTTCCTTATGAAAGAATATCTGGAATGTTTCAACAAAACAACCACATCTTTATATTCTTCAGTGTCTTTTGAAATAGAGAGGAAAGGTACTCCAACGCGATAACCTTTCCTCTCTCAAATAAAACCTAAAGCGTGTTCCCCGTTATGGCCACTCAGTTTTGTACAGGACCGCGAGGATAAACCCTACGATCAGCATCCCGGCAGCGGTGAAAAGCGCGCCCTCAAAATTTTGGGTGGCTTCTTTAACGCGGGCGAAGACAAGCGGACCTGCAATGCCTGCGCATGCCCAGGCTGTGAGCATTGTGCCATAGACCCTCCCGATGTAGCCGGGTCCGAATGTGTCTGCCGCAAAAGCCGGCATCGTGGCGAAGCCACCACCGTAGCACGCGAGAAGATAGCTTGCCATGATACCAAAGAGGATAATATTGCTGATTTGCGGCAATAACATATAGAGAATTGCCTGTGAGATAAACATAATAGCGAAGACAGCCTTTCTTCCCACCGCGTCTGACAGCCAGGACCATATTAATCGTCCAAGACCGTTAAAGATTGAGGCTATAGCGAGAACTGTTCCTGCTGTAATGGCAATGGCCTTGATTTGGTCAGGCGACGGTTGGCCCTCAATCGCATTTTTCAGGATATCCTGTGCCATGGGCGAAAGCTGAGATATTAACCCTATTCCAGCAGAAACATTTAAAAAAAGCATACCCCAGAGCATCCACCACTGTCTTGTTTTGATGGCTTTATTAAAAGGGATAGATTCCTCTGCGGACTTGCCTTTTGCCGTTGATGGTTTAAAACCGGCAGGAAGCCATCCTTGAGGCGGATTCTTATAAAGCTGCGCTGACCCGGTTACAAGAATAAGGAAAATAAATCCCCACACGTAGAAAGTTTTTGCCACGCCCATACTGATGACCATTTCTGGAGCAACCTGGCCCATGAAGAAAGCCCCTGCGCCGAAACCCATCACAGCAAGGCCGGTAACCAACCCCCTCTTGTCCGGGAACCAACGAATTAGGGTGGCTATCGGTGTAACGTATCCAAACCCATTACCAATACCGCCGATAATGCCGTAACCTAAGTACAGGAGAAACAGACTGCCAATCTTATCTGCCACGCCCGTAAGAAGGGTGCCAATGCCAAAGAGTATACCGCCGATCGTGGCAACATATCGAGGTCCTTTCTTATCGACCAGCGTTCCTCCGAAAACGGCCGCTGTGCCTATGACGGCCATGAGAATCATGAATGTGGCCTGCGTTGCTGTTTCTGACCATCCATGAGCTGTCA
Organism: uncultured Syntrophus sp.; assembly: GCA_964644085.1. Taxonomy (GTDB): domain Bacteria; phylum Desulfobacterota; class Syntrophorhabdia; order Syntrophorhabdales; family Syntrophorhabdaceae; genus PNOF01. The sequence continues at coordinate 9,763 of CAZXVZ010000042.1, forward strand.
TAAGAGGTTTCTTGAAAACAGACCAGGCATAGACCGTTCCAAGGCAAAGCTGCATGACAACCGCCGCCGCAGCAATTAACCATCTTTTCCGCTCCAGATTTTGAGAATCCATTTCTTTACCTCCATTTATCTTGTTTTATAACTTGGCTCTTAGTCATTTCTGGACTCGTGCTACAAAAATGAGGAACTGTAAATAATGAATCTAAAATCCCTTAATATATCTTAAATGTTTTCTTTGCAGAAAGGCAATATTTATTTGCGAAAAAAATCACAATGAGCAGGAAATATGAATTAACAGGTTTAGCGACGGGAACGAGAAAAAATATGGATATTTCAAACCAGTAAGTATAGTATTGTAAATAGCACCGTATTGTTTGTATAAAGAGGTTTGAAATGATGGCATCTGGACTGCAGGAAAAACAGGTGAAAGTGCTCTTTTCCACAGGATCCCTCGGTCATATGCCCATTAAAGAAGTATTTCTCATCGCGAAAGAAGCAGGTTTTGATGGTTGTGAATTTGTAGTGGGAAAGAATTTCAACAGATCCGGCTACAAAGATGAGGTCTTGAGCTGCCGGGAAATCCTTCCAGTTTATTCAATACACGCACCATATGTGGCCATAAATGCATGGGGTAATGAAAGGAGGACCCTTGAGAAAAGTGTAGAACTTGCCCGAGAGCTCAATGCGCAGGTAATCACCTTTCATCCACCATCCTGGCTGGCACGGGAATTCAGGTTCTACAGGTGGTTCAAAAAAATCACCGACTTCCAAAGAGAATTCAATTGCAATCCTCCCAGCCTTTGCATAGAGAACATGCCCCTCATTAAACTGATAATTCCGCCGTATATATTGAACAACTATAAGAAGCTCATACGTTACGGTCTTAAAAAGAACCTTTACTTTACCTACGATATTACGCATATAGGAACCTTTGGCCACGATATTATCAATGTTTTTCTGTTCTATCTTAATACAGGCCGGCTAAAAAACATTCATCTGAGCGATTACAGTTTGTGGAGGGAGAAGGGCCATCTTGGCATCGGAAGAGGAGAACTGCCTATAGCAAGAATGTTAAATACTATGAGTAAGCTTGGATATGACGGGATGGCTACCCTTGAGGTTGCTCCGCAGGAGTTGCCAAGGACAAGAGATTGGCTCCTGAAAGTCATGAATTATTCTGCGGCTTATCTGAAATTACACCTCAGCAGGGGATAATCCTGCCAAATTACGGATGTCACATGATCTTTAAAAAAATACTGGTTTTTGTTGACTTTTACGTTATCATCAGTTAGATTATGCCCTTTAAATATGCGGCTATTCCTTGGACTGTTCGATTATTTGCTGATGAGAAACTGAGAGTGCTTCCAGCTTTCACAACGAGAGGGGATACGGTAAGGAATTAGTTACAATTATATATAAATATAACTGAGGGAGGTTAGTATGGCAAAAAGTGCGCACGAGATTGTGAATTCACCAAAATTTAAAAGTCTTGTCACCACAAGATGGACTGTAAGCTTTATACTTACGTTTCTGTTGTTTGTTGTTTACTACGGGTATATTCTGCTCGTTGGCTACAACAAGGAATTTCTAGCGGAAAAAGTGGGCGTTTACACGAATTATGGCATCATCTTCGGTGTTCTGGTTATTGTTCTCGCCTGGATACTCACCTTTATTTATGTTCTTTGGGCCAACTTTTCTTACGATAAGAAAGTTGAAGAACTGAAGAAAGAAATAAAATAATCTTGAGATATTAGGGAGGAGACAATGCAGACAGCTTTAGGAACACCTAACTTTATTTCCATATTGTTTTTCGCAATATTTGTTTTTTTCACGCTTATGGTAACATACTGGGCGGCAAAAAAGACAAAGACTGCCGCTGAGTATTATGCCGCAGGACGAAGCGTTACAGGCTTCCAGAATGGCATGGCTCTCTCAGGCGATTATATGTCCGCCGCTTCTTTTCTTGGTATTGCTGGAATGGTTTCTCTGAGCGGGTATGATGGCATGATATACGCTACGGGATGGCTTGTCGGCTGGCCCGCGCTTATGTTCCTTATTGCCGAGCCCTTAAGAAACCTCGGTAAGTTTACTTTTTCCGACGTCGTTGCCTTCAGACTGAAGAACAAGCCAATACGAATTGCAGGTGCTATAGGATCTATTCTCGTCGTGCTCGCCTACACGATCGCTCAGATGGTCGGTTCGGGGAGTTTGATAAAGCTGATGTTCGGCATACCTTATGAGGTTGCTGAAATAATTGTCGGATGCGTTATGCTCTGCTATGTTCTCTTCGGGGGTATGCTCGCAACCACCTGGGTTCAGATTATCAAGGCCTGCCTTCTTCTTTTCGGTGTCACGCTCCTTTTACTCCTTGGTCTTTCAAAATTCGGTTTCAACCCCGGCGAGGTTTATGGAGCGGTACAGAACCTTCCCGCCATCGGAGAGAAAATGTTAAAACCGGGAGGGCTTGTGTCAAATCCCATTGACGCAATTTCGCTTGGTCTGGCGCTCATGCTCGGGCTTCTTGGTCTTCCTCATATCCTCATGAGGTTTTTTACCGTGCCTGACGCGAAAGAGGCAAGGAAGTCCGTTGCCTACGCGACGACATTCATCGGCTACTTCTATTGCATTATCCCCGTCGTTGGTTTCATGGCGGCGGTTATGGTTGGAAAAGACATTATTACGAAAATGGACAAAGGCGGGAATATGGCGGCATTGCTCTTAAGTGAATTTCTCGGTGGTACGCCATTCATGGGGTTCATAGCTGCCGTCGCTTTTGCGACGATTCTTGCCGTAGTGGCAGGACTTACCCTATCCGCGGCATCAGCTCTTTCCCATGACATTTTTGTGTCGGTTTTCAGGAAGGGTCATGCAAGTGAAGCCGAGCAGGTAAAGGTTGCGCGGATTTCAGTTATTATATTCGGCATTCTTGCCATTGGCCTGGGAATTCTCTTTAAAGGCCAGAACGTTGCCTTTATGGTCGGCCTTGCCTTTGCCATCGCGGCAAGCGGGAACTTCCCCGCGCTCTTCCTCTCGATCATTTGGAGCAAGTTCACGACGGCAGGAGCCGTGTGGGCAATCCTTGTCGGATCAATCTCAGCAACGGTCTTTATCATATTTAGCCCGACAGTGTGGGTGGATATCTTCCACTTCAAGGCTGCCATCTTCCCACTAAAGAATCCGGCAATTATTTCCATGCCGCTCGCGTTTATATGCGGCATCATAGCGTCTCTCATGACGCCCGATAAAGAAGCGCAGCAGAAATTTGAGGACGAAAAACTGAGAACATACCTTGGTGTCGGTGCGGAATAACCAAACAGATTATTCGTATAAAAGGGGCCTGTTTTCAGGCCCCTTTCTGGTTTAGGTAATGATTGAAATTAAAAGGAAAGATGTTTGCTGAGAGACGAATCGATCTTTCTTACTCGAATAAAAGATATCTATGAAAAAGGTCATCACTCCTGCGACCTTGATATAACGGTGTCACAAGCGGCACTTTTCATGAAGGAACATGACCTGTCAGGCATTGTCATAACTAAGCAGAATGCGATAGAAGGTATTGTTACCGACAAGGATTTAAGAAACAAGGTGCTGGCACAGGGTCTGGATCCCAAAACAGTGCTGCTATCATCCATCATGAGCAAACCAGTCTTAACAATTAGAGAGGAGGATTTTCTCTCCGAAGCTATTTATAAAATGTTAAAAAACCAGGTTCACAGACTGGTTGTTGTCGACGATCAGGGTAACCTTCTGGGTCTCATCAGCAATACGAATATAATGCGTTTCCAGACAAATACAGCCCTTTATTTTATGGAAGACCTTGAGGCTGCTGATACCATAGGGCAAATAAAATCGATCAACGATAAAATGTTCGGATATGTGGTAGAACTTTTCAAGTTCCAAGTCAAACCAAAAGATATTATACGGCTCATCTCACAGCTCAATGATCTCATTATCACGAAAGCGATCAAACTCCTTACCGACAGTGAATTTCCGAACCTGCCAAAGGGTTTTGCCTTTCTTGTTCTGGGGAGTGAGGGCAGGATGGAACAAACGCTGAAGACCGATCAGGACAATGCCATCGTATACGTCGATGGGCTTTCAGAGGAAGAATCTCTCCTTCTCGAAAGGTTCTCAGTAAAACTCATTGACAGCCTGGTGGAAATCGGTTTTCCTCTTTGTCCGGGCGGCATCATGGCCAAGAATGAGTTGTGGCGGAGGAGCCTGTCAAACTGGAGCGAAACCGTTAAAGGTTGGGTAGGTCTCCCTACCCCTGAAAATATATTAAACTACAGTATGTTCTCTGATTTGAGGACAGTTTACGGAGACCTGGAACTGGAGAAAAATTTGAAAGATCGCATCGTGAATGTGATTAATAAGAACCCTGTGTTTCTGGCACACATGGCAAACAATATCCTGAGATTCAAGCCACCTCTCAATTTTCTCGGTGGTTTTAAGGTTGAGAAGAAAGGGGAACATGCCGGCAAACTGGACATCAAGCTTTCGGGGATATTTCCTCTGACAGAAGGTATCAAGATTCTCGCCCTCGAGGCAGGAATTATGGATGGTGGTACGGGCGAAAAGATCAATAAGCTGCTGAATAAAAACATATTTCCTGATGACGCGCTCCACGAGGTCGAGGCAAGTCTTGATTTTTTCATTTACGTACGGCTTAAAAGTCAGATCAAGCAGGCATCAAATGGCAAGGAACCTACAAATTATATTGACCCCCTTGACCTGACCGAAGTGGAAAAGGAAAGATTAAAAGTCGGTTTCTCTATGGTAAAATCGTTTCAAAGCTTTCTCGCGGAACACTACAAAACCAGCTTTCTTGCGGGCTGATAGTCCCAGCCCACACTACAGGAGAAGAGAACTCCCGCGCCAAATATTTTACCGTTCAAGCTTTGCTTCCGCTATTCCTTGGTAAGCAGGACGGGGCATTTGGCACCCTTCAAAACATTCCGTACCACGCTGCCGAGAAGGTATTTCTTGATGCCGGTCTTACCAAGTGAAGCAATGACAATGAGATCAATCTTCTTTTCATCCGCTACCTTTAATATTTCTTCATAAGGCACACCGTTTCTGATATTGGGAACTATTTCAATACCGTTTCCTGATTCCGAAGCGTATTTTTCCACCTCTCTCTGCATATAGTTTTTCGCCTGAGCCAGTATTTTTTCCTCCACTTCTTTTACAATCTCGATGCCAATAGAATATTCGTCGACCGTTTGGATAGCGTGTTCGCTAATTACATGGAGGAGATGGACTTTGGCATGGTAGTCTCGCGCAATATCCAAAGCCTGCTTCAATGCCGCGTCGGAATAGACTGAAAAATCGGTAGGAACAAGAATATTTTTTGGTCTCAGCATAATCTCCTCCTCGCATGATAATTTTTATTATTCCTGTTTATTTGTATACTACCATGTATTTGATACTTGTCAACGATAATCATGAGGGGTATTGGCAGAATGAACTGACGGTCTGCCCCGCTATGAAAATTTTCATTCATACTAAATCTATATGTCTTTATGGTTTTCACATCTCTATTGGTTTTACCGCGGTGATATTTTGTAAGATAATGATATTATTATACATTAGAGAATTTAGAAAATCTTTTTTTATTTTTAAATCTTTTTCTGAAATTTTTTCTGAGAAAATGAGAAAGTTTTGTGCTTTTTCTTCATTAAAAAAAGTTAAAAATTTCTTGACATAGGACACATAATCGTTTAATATAGCACTGCTTTTTTGGATCGTATCGTTGTGCCAAACATCCCTTTAAAGTGATTGAGGGATTATTTTTTTGGAGGTATTAATGCCTACTATTAACCAGTTAGTAAGGCTTGGGAGAGAAGCCGTCAAAAAGAAGAGCGCCTCTCCGGCCCTCACAAATTGTCCGCAGAAACGGGGAGTTTGCGTAAGAGTTTATACGACAACTCCAAAGAAACCAAATTCGGCCCTGAGAAAAGTTGCCCGTGTGAGACTTACGAACGGTATTGAGGTGACAACCTATATCCCCGGCATTGGACACAATTTGCAGGAACACTCCGTAGTCCTCATCAGGGGCGGCAGGGTGAAGGACTTACCAGGTGTCAGGTATCACATCATCAGAGGTTCTCTCGATGCGAGCGGCGTCGCTAATAGAAAGAAGAGCAGATCCAAGTACGGCGCGAAAAGACCGAAACAATAAACCGATACACATCATAGAGGAGTAATTAATGCCAAGAAAAGGACATGTGTCAAAAAGAGAAAAAACGCCTGATCCGAAATATAACGATCTTCTTGTGCAAAGACTGGTTAATTGCGTCATGCTTGATGGAAAGAAAAGCATTGCCACGCGTATTGTATATGGTGCTTTTGATTATATAGGCGAGAAAACAAAAGAAGAACCGTTGAAGGTCTTTCATAAAGCAATGGACAACATAAAACCGGAAATTGAAGTAAAGGCGAGGCGTGTCGGAGGAGCCACATACCAGGTACCTGTTGAGGTGAGATTAAACAGAAAACTCTCCCTGGGTGTGCGCTGGCTTATCCGGTACGCACGCGAGAGATCAGAAAAAACAATGCTTGAAAAACTCGCCGGTGAAATACTTGATGCCTATAATAATAAGGGTGGAGCGGTAAAGAAGAGAGAGGATACCCACAAGATGGCTGAAGCCAACAAGGCCTTTGCCCATTACAGATGGTAATAATAATTATATGAATAATACGTTAAGAAATGTAGGGATTATGGCTCATATCGACGCGGGGAAGACAACCGCCACTGAGCGCATCCTTTTTTATACCGGCGTAAATAACCGGATCGGTGAAGTCGATGATGGCGCCGCCACAATGGACTGGATGGAGGAAGAGAAAGAAAGGGGTATAACCATCACCGCTGCCGCTACTACCTGCTTCTGGAGAGAGCACCGCATTAACATCATCGACACCCCAGGCCATATTGATTTTACCATTGAAGTCGGCAGATCACTGAGAGTGCTTGATGGAGCAGTAGCGCTTTTCTCAGGCGTGGAAGGAGTGGAACCGCAATCCGAGACAGTCTGGAGACAGGCGGACAGATACGGTGTTCCAAGGATAGGCTACGTGAACAAGATGGACAGGCCTGCAGCGGACTTCCGGAAATGCATCGACATGATACGGGAAATTCTTAACGCCAACCCTGTTGCACTGCAGATTCCCATAAAAGACGGAGATGAATTCCTGGGTGTTGTTGATGTAATAACCGGTAAGGCGATTTATTATACCGGCGACAGGCTGGGGCTTGATTATACGGTTACTGACGTTCCTTCTGAATTGCTGGATGCACTTGAAAAAGCGCAGGAACTTCTCATGGAATCACTGTCCGAGGTTGATGATGACTTTATGTCCTGCTACCTCGAGGGTCAAGAGATTGAAGAGAGTGAAATAAAGAGAATAATCAGAAAAGGAACACTGAGCGGAAAAATACTTCCGGTTCTGTGCGGCAGCGCTTTCAAGAACAAAGGTATACAACCTCTTCTTGATGCTATTGTGGATTACCTCCCCTCCCCTGAAGATGTAGCGCCATATAGATGCTGGACAGAGGAAAACGAGGAAAAAGATCTGCAGGGAACAAAAGAAGAACCCTTTAGCGGGCTCGTCTTCAAGATTATGACAGACCCCTTTGTGGGGCAGCTCAGTTATATGAGAATATACTCCGGCGAATTGAAGACCGGTGATACTGTATATAATAATGGTAAATCCAAAACGGAACGTATCGGCAGAATATTGCGGCTCCATGCGAACAAACGGGAAGAAGTAAAAAAAGTTGAGGCCGGCGATATCTGTGCCATCGTGGGTCTGAAAGGTGCCGGCACAGGCGATACACTCACCGACCCGGACCTGAACATATTTTTTGAAAACATCGAAGTGCCCGCGCCGGTTGTTTCCTGCGCAATAGCGCCGAAGAAGAAAGATGATCTCAAAAAGATGTGGCTTGTTTTTAATAAGTACACTGTTGAGGATCCTTCCGTAACGGTCAAGCTTGATAATGAAACCGGCGAGGTAATCCTTTCGGGAATGGGTGAACTCCATCTTGAAATTATTATGAACCGGGCAAAGAGGGAACATAACCTTGATATGAACTCGTCTGCCCCCCAGGTTGCCTATCGTGAGACAATTACGAAACCGGCAACGGGTGTAGGCAAATATGTAAAACAGTCGGGCGGCCATGGACAATATGGCCATGTAGTGCTGAAGATATCTCCTCTGGAAGGTTCTGATTTTGTTTTCGAAAATAATATCGTCGGCGGTGTCATTCCGAAGGAGTTTATCTCAAGCATTGAAACCGGCATCAGGGAAACTATGGAAAGGGGTGTTGTTCTCGGATATCCCATAGTGAATATCAAAGTGGAACTTGTCGATGGTTCTTATCACGAAGTTGATTCTTCTGAACTGGCTTTCAAACTCGCAGCGTCCTTCGCGCTCAAGGATGCCATTGCAAAAGCTCACGCAGTTATCCTTGAACCTGTCATGAAGGTCGATATCAACGTACCTCTCGAGTCTATGGGTACCGTTATCGGAGATGTTACGTCACGACGAGGCAGGGTGGCTGAACTGGGGGACAGAAACGGTTTTAAATACATCCTTGCATATATACCTCTTGATGAGATGTTCGGCTATACGACACAACTTCGTTCCATAACCCAGGGCAGGGGTTTTTTCAATATGGAGCTTTTCCATTATCATCCCGTGCCCCACCATATTTATGAAACGTTAATAAGAAATAAAGACAAAAATGTTACGGAGGTTCACTATGGCTAAGAAGAAGTACGAAAGGACGAAACCCCATGTGAAT
>CAZXVZ010000043.1:0-18480 GCA_964644085.1 uncultured Syntrophus sp.
TTGGTTGCTTCCTAAAGCTGCATCCAAGCCATCTTCTACAAAACGCTTTTTAACCCGGTCTACTCTACGCATGCTGATCCGTAAAATATTCGCAACATCAATACCTCTTGAGGGATGCTCGTTAAACGCTCCTTCATCGCAGTTCAAAAGAACTAAGGCATTGACAACCCGCTGCGACTGGTGCGAACCTTTACGTGTTATGGCTTCGAGATTTCCCCTTTCTTCTTTCTGCAGTGATACTCTGTATCTTTTCGTCGACTCATCCTCGAAGATGTTGAATGAACTGCAACTGGGACGATTATACCATCATATTATACGACATATCAAGTATGACATTACACTAGTGATCTTTTAACACCATCAACATTTTTCGTCAATGAAAATTGTAACACAGAGTACAAAGCCAAGAAGGAGTGTGGTGGTACGGCAAAGCAGATTGATTTATGCAGGACATTCCTTACCTGTCCAATATCTCTCGAATTTTCTGGAGAAATATGTCGAATGAAAGTGGCTTCGCAATGAAGTCTAATTCTCCGTCCTCGATTCCTTTATCGAAAACAACATTTCTTGTGTACCCGCTCACAAAGAGAACCTTGATGCGAGGGTTGATACTGCGTATTTCCTCGTAGACCTCACGGCCATTCTTTTTCGGCATTATCATGTCAAGGACGACAAGATGTACGCGTCGATTCTGTTTGAACTTACGTATTGCATCTTCACCGTCAATAGCTTCAATGGTCCTATACCCGTATGTTTGGAGTACTTCCCGCACAAGGTCCCTGACTGCACCATCATCCTCCGCAATAAGGATGGTTTCCTTTCCCTCCGAGATAGGTGCCGCTGTATCGCCTTCTTCATTTTCCTTGATCGTTACCGCCGGGAAATAGATACTGAAGGTTGTTCCGCGGTTTCGTTGGCTCTCGACAGCGATGAAACCGTTATGCTGCTTGACTATGCCGTACACAGTAGCGAGACCCAGACCTGTGCCTTTCCCCACTTCCTTGGTTGTGAAGAAAGGGTCGAAGATCTTTCCTTTTGTAGTCTCATCCATGCCCATACCCGTATCGGAGACATTCATCTGCACGTATTCTCCTGTTTCTCCGAAACCGTGGGTCCTGATGAACGCCTTGTCTATCCTGACAAGAGCTGTCTTAATAGTGAGTATTCCCCCCGTCGGCATGGCATCTCTCGCATTGGTGACGAGGTTAAAGAGGATCTGATCCATCAGCGACTTGTCAGCTTTAACGCTCGTATTGGCACCGGTTAGGGATACGCGAAGTTCAATATTTTCGGTGAGGAGTCTTCTGAGCAATTGTTCCGTTGTTTTTATCGCATTGTTTACATCCAGGGTGATGAGGGTAACGGGTTGCTGCCTGCTGAAGGCAAGCAAGCTCTGAATGAGACTTGTGGCTTTTTGTGAAGCGGCAAGGATTTCCTCCACATACGGCAGCAAGGGGTCTGACGTATTCATCTTGGCCTTTATGAGGGCAGCATACCCCGCGAGGGATGTGAGAATATTGTTGAAGTCGTGTGCAATACCGCCTGCTAAGGTGCCGATGGCTTCCGTCTTCTGGGCCTGGCGCAGCTGAGCTTCCAGTTTTCTCATTTCGGTGACATCCTCACAGGTCATGAGATAGTCACCGGAACAAAGCGCCGAGGTAATAAAATTCACGACCTTTTGTTCTTCATTTCTACAGGTAACATTAAAAACCCGCGGGGCCGATGTTCCCGTGCTAATATTTCTCCTGTCTTGTATCCACGTTGAGATCGCCGTGTGTCTGTAGGTGCGCTCAGGGTAGGCTTTTTTGAACCACGTCCTGCCGTTGGGGATATCGGAAAGATCGTACCCGAAGAGTTCCGTAAACTTTTTGTTGAGATAGGTAAAATGACCCTTTGTATCTATGAGCACCATTCCAAAAGGAGCGTTGTCGAAGAGGGTTTGCAGTTTCTCTCTTTCTTTGGCGATGGCCGCCTCGGCCTGCTCACGTTGAGCGACAAAAACCCGATAGGCTTCTTCGGTCTTTTTGTGTTCTGCTTCGGAGATTTCCAGTTCCCGGATTCTCTGCTTTAACGTGGCTAGCTCGTCAAGCACTTCATGATTTGTTTTACGCAGATCTTTCATGCAGTTTTTCTACGGTGACAAAGAATGATAATTCACCACAATACAAATATAGCCCGCAAACGCTGATGTGTCAAATGTCAGTTATCTTTACCCCCGCATTCATAGGACCTGAGTAACGATTTGTCTGCACTAGAAAAACAAAAAAAGATTGAATCTGCCCCACGTTTTTTGTAAGTTTTTTACACGATCAGCGTATGATAACAGATATACCAAGAGAGGTTGCCTATGTCATCCCTTATTAATTTTCAGATTGCTGAATCTGAAAGCAGCTTTCTTGATCCAAGAAGTGGCTACGCAAAGACCACAATCAGATTTGAAGTACGCACAGACCCTCTCACGGGCAGGACGGGCCATTTTTCTCATTTCGTAGGCTTAACGCCGCAAAAACTTAATCTCGAAGTATACACAAAACCGGAGCTAAAAGGATTTTGTCCCTTTTGTCCCGAAAACCGGGAAAAAGCCACCCCAAAATTCCCCAAAGAGATTGTTCCGGAAGGAAGGACATCGAGAAATGAGGCCATGCTTGTCCCCAATCTTTTTCCGTACGAAGTTCACAGCAGTATTGCGATCATGACGAGCGACCACGTCGTACCGTTAAACGGTTTCGATGAAATGAGGTTGTTTGACGCGCTTTTGCTGGGCACCGAATTTCTCAAAAGAACACGCATTGTCAGTCCTTCGCTTCCGTACCATCTGATGACGTGGAATTACATGCCGCCGTCAGGAGGGGGTCTCGTGCATCCTCATCAGCAATACTTTGCGACAGAACATCCCGGAAACCTGGTTATGGACGAACTGAGGGCATCGCGAAAATTCTATGAAAAATACGGCAGAACATTCTGGCTTGAACTCATCAATGAAGAGATGAGGCGGGGTGAACGCTATATAGGAGAGACCACACATGCACACTGGCTTACTTCTTTTGTTTGTTTTGGTCGCCTCGGTGATATTCTCTGCGTCCTCCCTGATGTCTTTTCAATAGATGATTTTAAAGAGGGCCATATCTCCAGTCTCATCTCGGGCCTCCTGAAGATTTTTCGCTATTATCAGTCAACCGGCATTTATAGCTTTAACGCGTCTCTCATATTCGGGCCAGAAGGGCAGCAATCGTTTCCGTGCCATTTCAGAATAGTGCCGAGATCATTTCTCAATATGCGGGATTATGCCTCAGACATGGCGTTTTTTCAGATAACCCTCGCTGAACCTGTGTGTATGAAGCTCCCTGAACAAATCTGTCGTGAAGTCAGGGAGTACTTTTAACAGCAACTTTTAACGGAAATAGGCAGGGTGTGTTTTCAAGGGTTGGGTCTACCCCTGGTCAGAGAAAAAGAACGCTTTTCTCCGTTTCTACTTATAAAGATGCCGCGATGTCTCTGAGCAGAGTCATCTCATCAAGCGCCTTACCTGCGCCTTCCGCAACGGCCGTGAGGGGATTTTCTGCTATGATAACAGGCAATCTGCTCACCTCTTTTATGAGAAGATCCAGGTTTCTGAGCATGGCACCGCCGCCGCTGAGTACAATACCTTTGTCAACGATATCGGAAGCGAGTTCCGGAGGGGTCCTTTCGAGGGCAATTCTCACGGTTTCAACTATTGCGGCGATTGGTTCCGCCATGGCTTCCCGTACTTCTCTTGATGATATCTCCAGTGTTTTCGGAATACCCCCAACAAGATCACGGCCCTTAATCTCCATGTTAGTCTCCTCACCGCTTGGATTCGGATAAGCGGAGCCCAGGCTGATTTTAATTCTTTCCGCTGTTCTTTCACCTATGAGGAGGTTGTATTTCCTCTTGACGTACTGAACAATGGTATCATCGATTTTGTCACCGCCGGTCCTTACAGAATTACAGTACACGACACCGGCGAGACTGATAACGGCTACTTCCGTCGTGCCGCCACCGATGTTGACGATCATGTTGCCACTTGCTTCTGTTACAGGAAGACCCACCCCGATGGCTGCGGCCATGGGCTCATCAATAAGGTATGCTTCTCGTGCTCCCGCGGATTCAGCAGATTCTTTAACGGCCCGTTTTTCCACAGGCGTGATGCCTGAAGGAACAGAGATAACGACGCGGGGCCTTGCATGAGACTTTTTGCTGTGGACTTTCTGAATGAAATATTTGAGCATTGCTTCAGTCATTTCAAAGTCGGCAATGACACCATCCTTTAACGGCCGCGTCGCGACAATATTTCCAGGTGTCTTGCCTAGCATCTTTTTGGCTTCTTCACCGACGGCAATGATCTTCTTTGCTCCTCTCCCGTTTACATGGACAGCCACTACTGATGGTTCATTGGCAACAATACCTTTTCCTTTTGCGTACACAAGCGTGTTCGCGGTGCCGAGGTCTATTGCTAAGTCTTTTGACATAAATCCGAAAAGTGAGTTAAACATCAATGGTCCTTTCTCTCAGGCATAAAGCCTTCCTGATTACCTAAGCAAAAGTGATGCCATATTCATAGTCCTTTTTAAGATAGTGATTTAACGTGGACTATGGCGGCAACGGGGTAAGCTCATGAAGGATAATTCATACAATGTTTCCTGTTTTTCCTCCAGTATTAACCTCTCGCACGGGCCATCGGATTAATCCAAGAGCACGAAAACGGCCTAAAAATGCTTTTTCTCCTGTGAGGTATATTGTGAAGCAGAATTGTGAGGCCAGGGAAGGAACGGCGTTAACACCACTTTCGTAATGCCCTGTCTAAAATTTTGTCTGTGTGATATGGCAACGTCCTGACAGCTTTCGACTCCTATTGACATGCCGAAAAATGAGAAGCTGTTGATAATCAAAGGTCTGTGAATCATTTTAAACGGTTGAGGGAGTATCTGGTATACGCGTTTCTGATCTTCCAATTCAAAGGCTGCAGTTTCGATTCCTGCTGGGCGCATATTATCGATCGAAATACACCTCAATATCTACTTTATTAACCGATTATATTCTTGCATGTTCCAACATGAACGGAAGAATGAACAATCCCTGCAAGCGGCAATTTTGTTCTTTTCAATAAAATATTGCTTGCCCGACATATCGGTAATATCGTTTTCCATCATTTCATCAACGCAGGGAGGGGCCTGCGATTTGCAGCCGTGTCTGTTGTCACAGTTTATACAGAAACCTTTTTCCGGTTTTGTCACAAAATCCCTTTCTCCCCTCGGTCCATAGAAAAGTTTCTGTGATTTATCATGGATAAAAATCGCCTTCTATGGTCAGCCTGTTGCGGCCTTCACTTTTACTCTTGTATAAAAGTTCATCAGCCCGCTTCATAAGAGTTTCGGCCGTGTCTCCCTCGCGCGCGAGCGTCGCACCGATTGATAAGGTCGCTTCTATATTTTTTCCTTCCACCGAGATACTCGATTTCTCAACAAGGACACGGATTTTTTCGGCAACATCCTTGAGTTGTTTCACATCGGCGTGGGGGACCAACACCATAAACTCCTCGCCACCCCACCGGCTGACTATGTCGGAAGAACGCGTGCCATTGAGTATTGTCGCCGCCACGATTCTCAATATTCTATCACCCACGTCATGGCCGTAGAGATCATTTACTTTCTTGAAATAATCTATGTCCATGAAGAGGACACCGAAGGACCAGCCGTATCTTTCCAATCCATTTAGTCTTGACGCGAGATTCAGTTCGCCGTATCTTCTGTTGCCGAGCCTTGTCAGGGGATCGAGCAAAGCCAGCTTTTCCAATTCTTCAACTCTCTCGGCGAGCCGTACCCGGGGAGAATTATCACTGAATATCTCCACGGCGCCGACAATCGTACCTTGCGCGTCACGAATGGGGGTCACACGAACAAGGGCCGGCAGGCGGTATCCTTCCTTATGATGATAATAGACTTCGTCCTCTACCATCACGCCTTCCCGAATTGACTTTTCAAGAGGACAATTTCTCAGGCAGAGGTTTACCCCTTTATTATCGACATGCATGAGTATATTGTCATAACAGTGTTTATCGATCATTTCTGATTTAGTAAAGCCTGTCATACGCTCCGCGGCCTTATTCCAATAAACGATTGTCCGGTCTGGTTTAACAAAATAGACCCCGTCATAGAGGTTATCCAGTAATGTCCGGTAAAATTCACTATCAAATATTCTGTCGTCTGTCTCCTTCATATCATTGTCCCCTTCCCCCAACAATAATTTCCGGCATACGGAGTGTCGGCTGCGCGTCCGCGATAGGAACTCCCTGGCCGTCCTTGCCACATGTGCCTATGCCAAATCCCAAATCACTGCCTACCATATCGATTTCTCTCAGAACCTTCAGACCATTGCCCATCATGGTGGCATTTTTAATCATGGGCCCCACTGATCCTTTTTCGATAAGGTAGCCTTCTGAAATCTCAAAGACAAAATCACCTCTCACTGTGTCAACCTGACCGCCGCCCATTTTCATAACAAGAACACCGTTGTCGACAGAAGCAATGATTTTCTCCGGATCATCCTTCCCGGGCAGGATCATTGTGTTACTCATCCGCGGAATCGGTCTGAACCTGAAAGACTCGCGACGGCCATTTCCGGTTGATTTTTGTTCATACTTCAGCGCGTAAAACCGGTCAAAAAGGTAGTTCTTCAGAATTCCTTTTTCGACAAGAATTGTCCTCTCTGAGGGAATTCCTTCGTCATCATAGGCATACGTACCCCGCATATGAGCAATGGTCGCATCATCGACAACACTGATCAAATCCGATGCCATCTTCTGTCCTATCATTTCTTTATAACAGGAAAGCCCTTCCATGGCGAGGTCAGCTTCCAGACCGTGACCGATGGCTTCATGGATCATGGTACCGCCGGCCTGAGAAGCGAGGACAACGGTCTTTGTACCCATAGGCGCTTCACGGGCGGACAGCAGGCCCGATAGTCTTTTCACCGTCTTGACGGCAAGCTCTTCAATGACCTGATCCGTAAAAAATTCAAAACCGTAGAACCCGCCGACGGCTTCGTAGGAGGTCTGCATCTCACCGTCTTCTTCGCCTACAATAAAAATATTGAGAACAACCTGGGTACGGTCATCTTCAATAGCACCTTCTTTACTGTTGAATATTTTTACTTTCTGGAGCGTGTCCCGGTAGATCACCCGTATCTGCTTGATCCTCTGCTCCATCTTTTTCACTTTTTCTTCAAGATTTCTTACCAGAGCAAGTTTCTTTTTGATTTCGACCTCACCGGGAGCGACAATGATAGGAAACGGATACGTGGCAATGATATGCCCTCCCGGACCGATTTCACCATTGTTGTTTTCTCTTGAAAACTTTGCCAGATGCCGGGCCATCTCAACAAGATGACTTTCATCAAAAGAGTTGGTGGAAGCGTAAAATGTTTTCCAGGGATTAATAACGCGGATACCAACCCCCTTATCCTCGCCCTTTTCCAGTTTTTCTACCCGTCCTGACTCGATCTGAATATGGGTATAGGTCTTCTCCTCAACAAATATATCACCATATGTGCCTGCCCCCTTCATGAGGACTTTCAGCACATTACTCTCATTGAACATTCTTGACCTCTCTGAGCTTAACACCGTAATTTTTCATATCTTCGACAATCCCCTGTATGTCATTTTCAAAGGGGGAGGAATAAATTATTTCTATCAAGCCTTTCCCTCCATCGAGCACGGAAAAAATACCCACATCTTCATAGGATTCAAGGATTGCCTTGAAGAACCCTATTCCTTCGCGGTTTATGGTAAACCGCTTCGTCCGTTCCGTTTTTTCCATTCATGTGTCTCCGCTGCTTCTGTTCTTTTCCATCTTTTTCTAATGTCAAATTTCAAATTGCCTTACCTGTTTGAGAGCATTTCGATAAAAGCCTCTATACGTAATCTTGTTCTCGAGTCAAGTTTTTTTGGCAGATCACCTTCGATAGTCACAACAGGAACATCGAGAACATCTCTTAATATAACATCTTCAATGGCCCTGTAGCAAAAAGCCTGTACGTAGTGGATAATGCCCTGGATGCCCCGCCTTTGTATCGCTTCTTTGATGTCCTCAAGGCGCGCGAACACACCGTATGGATAGGTGTATTTGAGGTAACGGTCAACAATGTCGTGCGTGTCGTACGGCAGCGAAAATTGTCGCTGCGTCTCATTGTAGACCACATGTCCACCAACGCTTTCGACGAACTCGTAGAGATCGAGAAGTATAGGTGGTACCCCAATATAACCGATCCTCACACCTTTTGTCTTTCCCCTCTTACCTGCCTCAGCCACAAAGGTTTTTGCCGTTTCGTTATAGATCGAATAATCACCGAGCATATCAGACGCACGGACAAGCCACAGATGATTTTCAGCTCCGGCAACACGACCATTCTTCCATGTCATTTCATCAATAGCCGCGAGGGTTTTTCTCGTTTCCTTGATTTCCCTTTCTACATCAGCGAGCATGCGTGGATCAACGCCGAGTTCTTTTGCAAGCTTGTCAATCTCTCGAGCAAGCACCTCTCTGTCCCGGTCATAGGGAAAGGAAAATGGTATGGTGCGAACCCCTCGGTAGCGCAGAATTTCTGCCAGCGCCTGGGTATTGCTGCAATCTCCTTCCATAACGGTGATGACGGTGCCAACATGAGTTTCCACGACAACACCATATATCCCTTTCACCCAGTTGCACATGCTTTTCGGAAATCCATCAATTTCCGCTCTTTCTATAAAGCGTGTGGGATTTTCATCGGTAATAAAAATATTATTAAGATCGCATGGCGTGTATCCCGCCGCGAATATCAGCTCTACCGGTATTGTCGTGGTGAAACCAATGGTTCTTTTTTCTGCTTTTTTCATGTTTCTGATCGTTTTACTACTTGCGCTTGCCGTCTATAATGCCTTTGAGTTCCTCGTGAAATTCTTCATCCTCTTTCTTTTCTCGCAATAATCTACGGCCTTTCTCATTCAGATAACGCTGACCCTTGACGTCGCTGTTTTGCAATGAATCCGCCCACGCCCTTATCTGCCGGGAAATTCCCTCGACAGATAATTTCAAATTATGAAAGATGGGGAGCCTTTCGATAAGATACAGCATGGATCGCACTTCGCCTGCTGATCCACGGCCAATATGGAGAAATGTAAGCAGTTCCTGCGTCGTACCCCGCTCAAAACCGTCGGCGATGTTGTTCGACACTGAGACTGAGGCCCGTTCTATCTGGTCACGCAGGCTATATCTCTTCTTAAACTGTTCTTTCTCCGTCAATTCATAGACCTTTTCCGCAAGCTCGACCGCCGCCTGCCGTACCGGTAAATCTTCAAACCTCTCGTAGGTCACAGCACTCCTCCCCGCGGTCGGAATCTACAATGTGAGATTTAAACTTATGAGTCCATTCATCAGTAATTTCTCTTTTACTTTTTATTATATCTGCACATAATCTAAAAATTCAAATCTCGAGAGTTATCCCTGCGGTTCAACTGCCTATACATCCGCAGGAATTGCTCGGGCTCAATCTCTTCAGCCCGCACTGACGGGGAGAAACCCATTTGATTATAAAGCGCTGCAATTTTATCTTCCTCATAATGTTTCGACAGGGCGTACTTTAAATATTTCCGCTTATTCTCAAAACATCGTCTGATAAACTCCATGCGAGCGTTGTCAATATGCCTCGTGGAGTCCTTGAAAACCATGGAAAAATACACGCTGTCCACCTGCGGTGGCGGTACAAAAACACCTGCCTTCAGATTGAGGAGTATTTTCACATCAGCCACAAGTTGACAGATAACGGACAGAGCGCCGTATGACCTCTGGTGTGACGCGCTCACCAGTCTCTGCCCGATTTCTTTTTGAGCCGTAAGATAAGCGCTATGGACGCAGTTCCTCTCTTCCATTATTTTAAACAGTATGGGACCCGTGATGCCGTAGGGAATGTTTCCAATAATTTTTATGTTTCTCTGATGGGCAAATTTGTCAAGTGGCATTTCTAGAAAATCGCCAAAGTGAATTCTCAGGTTCTGATGTTCATTTTCAAGCAGCTTAAGGCGTTCCCTGAACGACCTGTCCAGTTCAACAGAGTGGACAAATCCAGCTTTCTCGCAGATGGCCGTGGTGAGGTCTCCGTGACCGGTGCCGATCTCAATCACAACGTCTTTACTTGTCACTTCCGCCAGTGCCACCATCTTTCTGACAATCTTCTTGTCCTTAATAAGATTTTGGGAGAGGTTTTTTTTCAACATAACGTTAAAGACAATGCCCAAATACCAAATTACAATAACTAAAGAAAAATACAAAGATCATAAGAAACAGATAAAACCGGAAAAGTGCTGTGCAAAATCCGACGCATTTATTGATTAATTGGATATTGGTTATTGTTTGGTTATTGGGGATCTGTAATTTGTTATTTATCATCTTATCGCCATTCTTGAATATCCTTTGACATCGAGAGGTGAAGTAATCCCTTTCTGAAAATAGAAATATCCGAGAGAAGCCACCATTGCGCCGTTGTCCGTACAGAACTGCGGTGAAGAGAACTGTACTTCAAAGCTTTCCTGCCCACCTTTCTCAGCGAAAACCTCCCGTAATCTGTTGTTGGAAGCCACCCCGCCGCCAACCACAACCCGTTTCACAAAATGGTCCTTTGCTGCGGTAAGTGTTTTGGACACGAGAACATCGACGGCCGCTTCCTGAAAAGAAGCAAGGACGTGCGGCAGATTCATATTGTTGATTTCATTCTTTTTCGCGTAAGTGACGAATGCAGTTTTCAGTCCGCTGAAACTGAAATCATAATTTGCGGTGTTATCCATCATGGGCCTCGGAAATAAAATATAATCTTTCTGTCCTTTTCGCGCGTATTCTTCGATAATCCTGCCACCCGGATACCCGATGTTCAGATATTTGGCGATTTTATCAAAAGCTTCTCCGGCCGCATCATCACGTGTCGTTCCAACTACCCTGTACGAGCATGGCGCCTCAATAAGCAATATTATCGTGTGACCCCCTGAGACGACGAGGGCGATGAAAGGAAATTCAATCTCTTTTTCAAGAAAAATACTCATCGCGTGCGCCTCGACATGATTTATACCTGTGAGAGGTTTACTGAGTGCGAGCGCGAGTCCCTTCGCGAAACACAATCCAACGAGAACGGATCCGATGAGTCCCGGACCGTTGGTGACGCTGATAAGGTCCAAATCTTTCGGTGTGATTCCAGCCCCATTAATGGTCTCTTCAAAGAGAGAATCTATGAGTTCCACGTGTTTACGGGAAGCGATTTCCGGCACCACACCTCCGAATGCCTTGTGAAACTCAATCTGGCTCGAAACAACCTGAGAGATGATGTTTCTTTTTTCGTCGATTATAGAGAGTGATGTATCATCACAGGAAGTGTCTATACCGAGGATTAACATCTTAACAACTTCACAGTGTCAGCAATGAGGGGATGAGAACTATAGTATTCCACTCTACAACGCTTTCTCATTGACCGATATTTTCATCTTTGCTCTTGTTTCATTCAAGAATGAGTTGAGAAACTCTCTCCTGTTCTTTTCCGTAAAATATTCCGTGTAACTTTCCTTTTCCTTTTCCCATTCCCGCTTGTCAGGAGCTTGCTCGCCCTTGTATGAAAAAATGTAATATTTACCCGATATTTCCAGCGGTTTCTCATAGAGGGCCTTAGTTTCCGAAAGAAGCAGTACTTCTCTGGATTCCCGAGGTATCTCACCTATTCCGGCAATACCGCCGGCATTTCTTACGATAAATCCTGTTTCACTGTTCGCATCAAACGATTTGTCTTTTATTGCTGCCTCCGCGGCAAGCTTTGCCATTGCCTTTGCTCTTTCGCCGACAAGTTTATCCCTGATTTTTCCAAGCGCCAGTGTCTTATCGAGATATTTCCCCTCAGTCATGTCCACAAGCTGAAAAATGTAAGATTTCCCTTCAGGAGATCTTACAACTCGTGAAATTTCTCCTTTTTTCTTCATTTCCCTGAGGTCTTCAATCTTGAGTCCTTGGTATCGCTTAATGAGATCATTTTCCTGCATGTCTCCCAGATCAATGGCGGGAAGCCCTTTTTCTTTTCCATAGGTTTCTATGTCCTTTATTTTCAAAAGATCCATATAGACCGCGTCGTCCTTGATGGAACTTTTTTCATCAACAATAAGCACCTTAAAATGGTATATATTCTCAGATTTATAGGCACTTTTTTCTCTCTCATAGATGTCCAGAAGTTCCTTTTCACCGATGTTGATTTTGTCTCTGAAAGCTGAAGGGTCATACAGGGCGTAGGAAAGGTTTACCATGCCTTTTTCCATTACATATCCCGTCCACACATCTTTTTCGTTAAAAAAAGTACCCGTATCCTGAATAATGACGGCGACTTTCTGTATTATCCTGTCTCTCTTCCAGGATTCTTCGAATTTTTCCGGTTCTATTTTCTGGTATCTGAGCGCGGCACGATATTGTTCCTCATTAAATTTACCGTCCTTTTTAAAAGCGTCGATGCTGTTCAGATACTCCGCGAATTCTTCATTACTCGCTTTGATACCCAGTTCGTCGGCTCTGGCAAGAAGAACATATTTATTGATAAGGTCTTCCTTGACTCTTTCCTTGATTTCTTTAGTCGTTTTTTCGTCAAGTTCACCCTTTGTAAGCATTTTGTAAAACTTCTCCTGATCTTCGTAAGCTTTCCAATATTCCTGGACGCTTATCTTGTAAGGGCCTACCTGAGCGAGAGGTTTTTCCCTCTGCGTTGTCATGCTATATCCGAAGAACAGCACAAAGGTGACAATAATCGCTCCGAAAATAACTTTGATAATCCAGCTTCTTTGATATTTTCTCATTATTTTTAACATGGACTCTCCCGCTTATTATTGATTATTGATTTTGATATTCTAAAATAGTATATTAGGACTGTTTTTTCAATATCTTTTAAATTATTTAAAGAAAGGGACAATTGATGTTCGAATCACTGTTTGGTTTTATATCGAAAGATTTAGCCATAGATCTCGGCACAGCAAATACACTGGTATATGTAAAAGGGAAAGGTATTGTGTCTAACGAACCATCTGTGGTTGCAGTTCACAAGGATACGAGAGGCACGAAAAAGGTTATCGCCGTCGGCGAAGAAGCGAAAAAGATGCTCGGGAAAACTCCGGGCAATATTGTCGCGATACGACCGCTGAAGGACGGTGTGATCGCCGATTTTGAGATCACCGAAGCGATGCTTAAGTATTTCATCCAGAAGATCCATAATAAAAAATCATACGCGCGTCCGCGCATAGTTATCTCTGTTCCTTCAGGCATTACACCCGTTGAAAAACGGGCGGTAAAGGAATCTGCCGAATCCGCGGGCGCACGAGAAGTTTATCTCATCGAGGAACCGATGGCAGCGGCCATCGGTGTGGGACTCCCTATCACAGAACCGAGCGGCAACATGATTGTTGACATCGGAGGCGGGACCACGGAAGTCGCCGTCATCAGTCTCGCCGGCATTGTATACTGTAATTCCGTGAGGGTTGCCGGAGACAAAATTGATGAAGCGATTATCCAGTACGTGAAAAGAAAATATAATCTCCTCATTGGTGAAAGAACGGCAGAAACAATCAAGATCAGCATAGGTTCCGCTTACCCGAATCCGAACGAAGAGGAAATAAGTATAGAGATAAAAGGCAGGGACCTCGTGGGGGGTATTCCGAAAACACTGGAGATTTCGTCAAAAGAGATTCGGGAAGCAATAACTGAACCGGTCAATGCCATCGTGGAAGCAGTGAGAATCGCTCTCGAAAGGACTCCGCCCGAGCTCGCATCCGACATCGTTGACAAAGGCATCGTGATAAGCGGCGGGGGCGCCATGCTGAGAAATCTCGATCTCCTCATAAAAGAGATTACCCGATTACCTGTTATTATCGCGGAAAACCCTTTACTGGCGGTTGTGGAAGGCGCGGGCAAGGCACTTGACGAGGTGAGCCTTCTCAAGGAAATAGCGACATATTTTTAAAAAAGAAGCACATTGAAAAATACTATAGCTATCATATTAGCCGTTTTTGTACTTGTTGTTTCTTTCCTCTCATTTACGAATACGCCCTTTATCTCCAAGACATTCAATGGAATCAAAGGCGGCTTAAGTGTTACCGTCGGACCGGCGCTGAAAACAATCAGCAAACCTGTGGACGGGATCAGCGGTTTACTCAATACTTATGTAAACCTCATTGGCGCGAAAAAAGAAAATGAAGAGCTGAAAAAGCAACTGGATACATTGCGTATGGAAAATCACAGGCTTCAGGAGCTCGAAAAGGAGCACAAGAGGTTCAAAGATCTCCTCGGTTTCATGGAGAAAAAACCGAACACGCTGATTGCCGCGAAAGTGATTGGCGAAGACCTGAAAAACTGGTTCCGTTGTATCATTGTCGATAAAGGGAAAGACCAGGGTGTGCGGGTAAAGATGCCGGTGATCACACCCAAGGGCATTGTAGGACAGGCTGTTGAAGTTGATAAGTGGCATTCAAAAGTCATGGTCATTAACGACACAAATTCTTCCATCGATGTAAATATCGATGGAAAAAACACGCGGGGGCTCCTGGAAGGTACGGGGCAAAATATTTTGAAACTAAAATATGTCATCAAAAACGACGCCATCGAGATCGGAGATAAGCTTTTTACGTCCGGGAAGGACGGTATTTTTCCGCAGGGTATTCCCGTAGGGATTGTCATGACCGTTGATAGAAGTAAGGCAGGCATTTTCTCGGATATAGACGTGATGCCCTATAACGATTTCAAACAACTTGACGAAGTCCTCCTCATTAAAAAACAATGAAAGTATTTACTTACATCACACTCTGCCTCATTTGCATGCTCTTTGAGTCGTCTATATCATCGCGTATTCCAATGGATCTTTTTAAACCTGATTTCGCCGTACCGCTCATTATTTATGTTACTTTTTTTCTGGGACCCCGGGCCGGCCTTATCGCCACTCTCTGCGCGGGATTTGCTCAGGAGGCATTGTCGAACGCCCCTGCCGGTTCTATCATGTTTATCATGATATCCATCTACCTTATCACTGCTTTTATGAAGAAACAGCTCTATATCGATTCGAAGTACAGCTTCGCGGCCGTATGCGGTTCAGCAATCATTGTCGAGTCGTTTCTCTTTCTCATGCTGACCATCCTCGGGAGAGGAGAGGCACGTAATATATATAACATTCTTTATTACGCGGTTCCAAACGCCATATTTACCGGATTTGTTTCCATGTTTATCTATTCGCTGCTTGAATACCTGAACGCTACCTATTTCGACAGGGAGTAAATTGAGAGAAGAAATCCCTTCCAATAAATACAAATGGTGTAACCTCATACTCGTTATAACCATGACAGTCCTCTTAATCAGGCTCTGGGACCTCCAGATTATGCGCGGACCGGAGATGCGGCAATTATCGGAGCAAAATCGTATCCGCGTTAAAAAGGTTGTGGCGCCCCGGGGAATTATATACGATAAAAATGGAAAAGTTATCGCCGACACCCGCCCTTCTTTTAACGTTTACATAACACCTGAGGATATTAAGGATTTCAGCCAGACTATTGATGGTCTGGCAGCTCGTATCGGCTCTAACAGGGAAGAGATTGTGGAAAAGCTGAAAGCAGCCAGCAATATGCCTGCATCGTTCCCCGTCAAAATAAAGTCCGATATCCCCATGGATGAAGTCGCCAGGATTGAAGCCCATCGCGTCTACATGCCGGGGGTAAATATACAGATAGAACCGAAGAGGAATTACATTTATGGCGCATCATTCGCACATGTTATTGGTTATGTCTCAGAAATCAGCGAAGGAGAATTAAAAGATAAGAAAAAGTTTAAGGATTATTCACCCGGAGATTATATCGGAAAATACGGGCTGGAAAAAACTTATGAAGAGTATTTACGGGGGATTGACGGTGAAAAGCGTGTAGAAGTGGACGCCATGGGCAGGGAGGTAAGAACTCTTGATGTTATCGATCCCATCCCCGGCCATAATCTTCACCTGAACATCGACCTTGAACTCCAGCTTGTCGCGGACAAAGCCCTCGAAAACAAGCGGGGTGGGGCTGTGGCGCTCGACCCGAAAACGGGTGGTGTCATCGTCCTTGCCAGCAGACCCGGTTTTGATCCCAATAGATTTACATCCGGTATCAGCAGAGAAGACTGGAAAGTTATCTCCACAGACAAGGCACACCCTCTGCAGAACAAGGCTATCCAGGCCGGATATCCGCCTGGTTCCACGTTTAAAATCCTTATGGCAATCGCAGCACTGGAAACAGGGGTCATCAATGAACATACCACCTTTGGATGCAGCGGGGGCTTCCGTTTCGGAAATCGCGTCTTCAAATGCTGGAAGGCCGCGGGGCATGGAGCCGTTGCTGTTCGCCGGGCTATCGTGGAATCATGTGACGTATTTTTCTACAACGTCGGGCTCAAACTCGGCATAAACAGGATTCATAAAATGGCAGAAACCATCGGGCTCGCAAAAGCAACCGGTATTGATCTCCCTGCAGAGCAGAAAGGTATCGTTCCTTCCGAAGAATGGAAACAAAAAAGATTCCGCCAGCCATGGTATGAAGGCGAAACAGTCTCCGTCGCAATCGGACAGGGTGCCGTATGGCTCACACCAATTCAGCTCGCGCAATTGGCTTCTTTTGTCGCAAACGACGGCAAAAATTTCAAACCGCAGATTGTAAACCGCATTGTTTCAACCACAGGCAAACTGGTAAAAGTATTTCCACCGGTTGTCAACGCTGACATACAACTGCGAAAGGAAACGCTCAGGATCGTGAAAGACGGCATGAAAGGCGTCGTCAATGAACCCAGTGGAACCGCTTACAGTTCACGCGTTGCCGATGTGGCAATGAGCGGAAAAACAGGGACCGCGCAAGCAGGCTCCCTGGCCGCAGGTAACTATAAGGGTGATCATGCCTGGTTTATCGCCTATGCCCCCTCTGAGGAACCATCTCTCGCAATGGCGGTACTCGTGGAATTTGGAGGACACGGTGGCTCTGAATCTGCTCCCATAGCTAAGGCAATCACGGAAAATCTCTTCAAGGCAAATACGGCAGTTAAGGAAGCTAAGGTACATGAGAATCGATAAGCGAAAATTCTACCACCTGGACTGGTATCTTATTATATTATGCCTCACCCTTTTTGCCATCGGCATTATGAACCTCATCAGTGCTACAAGTTCTTTCTACAGCGGCTCATACAACTTTATTATGAAACAGCTTGCCGCCTTTGCTATAGGAGTTATCTTCATCGGCGTCATTATCTACTATGATTACAGGGTCATCGCTTCGCAGGCAAAGTGGCTTTACGCGTCAGGCATTTTTTTCGTCATCCTCGTCCTTATCATCGGTATGGCTGCCGGCGGCGCGAAACGCTGGATCAACATTTTCGGCATTAGTCTCCAACCTTCAGAATTCATGAAGCCTATCCTTGTGATCTGTCTTGCCAATATGCTCTATGAAAAAAAGAAGCAGAACGCGCTGCTTAGTCTCCGTGATATCGTCAAACCGCTTCTTTTGATTATGATACCCGTCATTCTCATCGTGAAACAGCCTGACCTTGGCACAGGTATTGTCGTCCTTCTCACCTCCTTTATGATACTCTGGTTTGTCGGTCTCAAAAAATCAACCTACGCGGTCATTTTCAGCGTCGGCGCTTTTACGCCATTTCTTGCATGGTTCTATCTGATGAAACCATATCAGAAAATGCGGGTCCTCAGCTTCATCAACATTGACGCTGACCCTGCCGGTTTCGGGTATCACGCCAAACAGGCAATCATTGCTGTGGGTTCGGGAAGATTTTTTGGTAAAGGATTCCTGCAGGGAACACAGCACAAACTCAACTTCATCCCTGAACATCATACGGATTTTATCTTTACGGTGTTCGGAGAGGAATGGGGTTTTGTGGGCTCCATTGTCCTTTTTTCTCTCTTTATTGCTCTCATTCACCGCTGCTTGAAAATTTCCATGAATGCCGATGACGAACTGGGTTCAATAATGGCTTTCGGTGTGGCTTCCATTATTTACATTCAGTTCACCGTCAACGTTCTCATGGCGATACATCTTGCGCCGGTCGTCGGTATCCCGCTACCGTTTATCAGCTATGGTGGGTCGTCGCTGTTGACGACGCTGATATGCATGGGGATTCTCCTCAACATACGCATGCGCAGGTATATGTTTTAATGGCACGCTTTATTTGGTGCCATTAAAACATATCACGCGTAGGAGGCCTCGCGCTTTTCGCGGCAAGCTTTGTCACCTGCGGGATCGCACAGTCCTCGATGTACGCTGTGGTACACCTCCGGCTGGCAATCCCTTGTTTTCGCGCTATCCATCGAAAACCGTTTCGGCCTGAAAAATATCGTTTGATTACACAATAATTTTAATAAATTTCGGCTTATACCACTTTGCCATCAAACACTAAATAATAG
>CAZXVZ010000044.1:0-11182 GCA_964644085.1 uncultured Syntrophus sp.
GCTTTCCTATGATGCTCCGGCGCATGACGCTTCCGCCATCGAACGACTGGAACAAAAAGAGGTCCAACACAAAGTACAGGAATGCATTGGCGGCCTTGATAAAGACCAACGGGAGGTTCTGATCCTGCGGGATGTGGAAGAATTTTCCTACGATGAGATAAGCGCTATCCTGAAAATACCTGACGGAACGGTAAAATCCCGTCTCTCCAGGGCACGGGATGCCTTGAAGGATTGTCTCAAAATGAAAAAGGTCATTGGTGATTTATGATAACCTGTCCTCTTACCAAAGAACAACTCTCCGCGTACCTTGACGGAATAATGACCGCGGAGGAGAGGCGACTCGTCGAAGATCACCTCTCAACGTGCGGGCAATGCGGCCTTGCCTTCTCGGAACTTAAAGACGCGCGGGAAGTACTTCGCAATCTTGAAGAAGTCGAGCCGCCCCCGTGGTTTACGCAAAAGATCATGAACCGTGTCCGTGAAGATGCGGAATCGAAAAAAGGACTGCTCCAGAAGCTTTTCTATCCTTTCCATATAAAAATACCTATAGAAGCGCTGGCGACTTGTCTTGTAGTGGTACTGGCACTCTTCATATACAAGAATGCCGGACTTGATATGAAGGTCATTGACAAACCGGAGGAGGTAGCAGCGGTCTCGCCGCAGGCCCAACTCGAAAAACATGATGATAAAGCTTCGTTAGCGATACGAGAAAAAGACAGCCAGGCCGATGAGTCGTTGAAGAAGGGCAGTCCTGATAAATTTAGAAGTAATGAAGCCCCGGCTCTATCTCACGGTACTGGTGGTTCGGTCAAAGATACATTACCTCCCCCGGCAGCACCTTCTGAATCGCGGGTCGCCAAAAAGGATATTGAAGAAGCAGAGAGCAGGTATGAAGCGGGGCGGACCTTAGCAAAGCAGGAGGCGGCAACGGAAAAGAAGGTCGCGGCGGCCCCTGCTCAAAAACCTGCCACGGCTCCGCCTGCAAAACTGAAAGAAGAGAGCGTTCCTTCCCCTGTCGGTTCCGCGACAATGGCGGCCCGGGAAGCAGATAAAGCACGCCCCTCTCTTGAAGCTAAGGCCGTCTCAATTTCCGAAAGGAAACAATTTCTTTTCTCCGTTTCTACGAATAACATCGAAACAGCCGTCACAGAAACAGAAAAACTCCTTAAGCGTTTTGGCGCGGCTAATATTACGAAGACAAACAGACAGCCCAACGTGGTAGCCATTGGGGCTGATCTTCCCGGACAGAAAATAAAAGATTTTTTTAACGCGTTAAAAACGGTGGGAACGGTAAAAGAGAAACAGACGCCTGAAAATAGTCAACAGGAGTTTGTCCCTATCAGTATAGAAATTACAGCAAACCCTTAATAGCAAGTTGTTTTCATCGACTCACCTTTGTTGTCTCCTCGTCGCCACCTCGGTGCGCCTTCGAACACAACTTGGTATAAATAGTCTGATGTTTTCGTCAATCATCCTTATCGGTGTCTTCCTCTGCTTCATCTCCCTCAAGTGCTTTCTCTTCGGGCGTTTTTAACTTTTTATTGACGATCCCCTTTGCTTCGTCCTGGGCCTGCTGGGACTTTTGCTGCGCGTCTTTCTTTACCTTCGAGTAGACGTCAACGGCTTTCTCCATCCCGTCACACCCCAGAAAAAAGACAAGAACAAAACAGACGATAATACTGCTTACAATCTTTTTCATCAGTCACCCCGCGTTCTATTATTTCGGCAATTCAATACTTGAAAGGTTGTCATGCCGGACTTGATCCGGCATCCAGTCTCTCAATATGGATTCCAGCATCCGCCGGAATGACGGAAATTTAATTCTCTTGTTGCCGATGTAATATATTTGCTCCGTATAATAAATCAATTTTCCTGCAATCACCAGAAAATTGCAAGGCAAAAGTCTGATCCTGCCCATTCTCCTTTTTGTGCTTTGTACGAATGTTCCGTCAGAAGGGGCTACTCCAAACCACCGTCCACTCCCTCCCGGTATTCTTCGCTATCCCGCTCAGGTTGCAGACTATTAAAAAAGGATCAAAGTCAATTGAAATATTGAAGGACGTCCCTCTTGAATCCCTTCCTTCTTTGAAGCACCGAAATAAAGTACCGTATAGATAATTGACTTGGAGTGTGCTTCAAAGAAATAGTTTTACAGGCCGAGATCTTTTTTCAGGGTTTTATGCGTAGTCCATTTCTTATTTTTTTCTTTTACTGCAAGGGCCGAACGATAGTCTTCAGCATCCTGTTCGATTTCCTTTAGGCGAATGTACTCACTATAATCAAGAACAACAGCTACCGGTTCTTTGTCTTTTCTTATAATTTGTGTTTTAACCATTATACGCCTCCTGCCGGTGCTTCACTTCGTAAATGAGCATAACATGCCCGGCATCATCGAATATTATACGATATTTTCCGACCCGAAGTCTTCTAAATTCTCCAAACTTACCTTTTAAAACTTTGACATCAAAATGCTTTGTTGGGTCTTGTGCATATTTTTCAATAGTCTCCAAAATCATTCGAGCGCTTTTTTTATCACCCATGGAGATTTGCTTGATCTGCTTCACGGCTTTTTCTGAGTATTTTATCTCCATGTGCACCTTTATAGTTTTCCCAAAGATTGTTGTTAATATCTATTTCCTGAATATTACAACAATTGCAAAGTCATTTGCTACAACAAAAAACGATGCCCCGATTCATCTGTCGACCCGACGACTCAATGACCCAATGACACAGTTTTGTTCCTAAATGTCTTAACCTTTTGCCTTTAACCTTGTACCTTGCACCTTTCTTATTCTTTATCAGCTATGAGCTGTTTCTGCCTCCTACGGCCGTTCATGCGCTTTCTTCCCTACACCCTCTCGTACGCGGCGCAGTAAGGGCACAGGCCGTTCTCGATGTTCTTGACGAACCAGTAGGCAAATCCTCGCTGTTTTTTCCTGGCATGAGAGCAGACAGGACAATCGACGCATATCTTCGCCATCCGAATATCTTTTTCAGTAACTGATTCTGATCTCATTCGAGCCCAACGCCTAGTCAGTCACGTTAGTCAACTACGTTCTCTACACCCTGCACTGGCCCTGCTTATTCTATGCAATGGATAAACTGATAATTCAAGACCCGACCCCATTCATCTTCATGTACAAACTTACCCTCTATACGTTCATGCGTTTAAGATTGATTTCATATTGTCCTAAAGGGTCCTTTGAGCGCCTCGTTTCTGAGAACAATATTCTCGAGGCCGTTTTTATAAATTTCATCTTCATATTTTTTGATATACTGCTCCTGAGCTTCCCTAAGTTCTTCAAACTCCATTGTTTTAATCTTATCTTCACCATATTTATTTCTGACATCACGCGCCGCCAGGCGCTCTACAAGGATTTCCCAAAAAGTATCATCATCATATTCATCGATGATCCTCATTACACCCGAATTATTTTCAAAGTCTTCTGAGAAGTAGTATTCCTTTGTTTTCTCATCATAATCCATATCGTCTTCGACTCCGAATTCTTTCCCGCAAGACAATATGTGCTGCTCAATCTCATCAAAAGTGCCGGACCTCTTTGTGGCGCAATGAGAGTCCGCCACCCATGTACCAAGAAAGACGAGCCTTAAAAGATCATGGTACTGTTTTTTCGTAAAATTGATTTTCATAATTCATCCTTTTGCGATTTATTGTATACGGTCCTCTTCAATTCTCCCGATGAAGACTGCCCTTTTACGCTGGCCACATTTCCTTTCTCGGCCGGTATTCATGGGTACTCATGTGATAGAAACCCCGGCCCCACCCATGTCTTTCCCTTAATCCGACCAATTTATCAGGATATTTCATCAGTGAGTCTTAGCCTCGATAATTTGTATTTCTACGGGGGTTAGATTGTAAAGGTCGTAGACGAGGCGGTCGATTTCAGCTTCAAGGTGGGGAAGGTCGTGGGAATCGGGACTAATAAGGATCTGGTTAACAAAAGTAATGATAGAGGCTTTTTTTGCATCGGTAACAGGAGGAATTGGGAAATCCTTCATAAATATAGCACTTGGTTCAAAGAATCCACCACGTAGTAGTGGCAGCGCGTTTTTGAACCAAAACAAACCTGTTGCCGAATTTAAAATACTAAGTAAAAATAAATCCGTGGTAGGAATTATAAAACATTTTTGATTTGTGAACCAACCGCTGGTGTCAAAAGTAAACACGTTCGTTTTTGTTATATTAGGATAAATAATTTTTGGTTTCTCAAACTCCTC
Organism: uncultured Syntrophus sp.; assembly: GCA_964644085.1. Classification (GTDB taxonomy): domain Bacteria; phylum Desulfobacterota; class Syntrophorhabdia; order Syntrophorhabdales; family Syntrophorhabdaceae; genus PNOF01. The sequence continues at coordinate 4,240 of CAZXVZ010000044.1, forward strand.
ATAATAAATACATGATCGCAGTTCCCACCAGTGTTGTCCCTGATCGTCTCTTTTTCTGAGTTTGTCTTCCCATTGAGAAAGGTGACCGTGAACGGCTGAGTAGGTTTCCTTAAAACGCTTTCTTGCTTCTTTTTCCGTTTTACAACTGTACCACGGCCATTCCTTATTGGCACTACTGGGAATTACAATGATGTGCAACCCCGCCCATTCTGCCTTCCACCGTTTTATGTCGCGGCCTCGCAGCCAGGGTTTAATGAGTTCTCCGCTCTTCGGGTCTTCATCTATAAGTCGCTGCCTTGTCGCCTCATCGATCACAAAGGCCTCGTTGAGGCCTGTTAGGATGCCACGATAAAACCTGCCTTTCACGTATTCGCCGAGCGGTGTGCCGGCGCTCCGGAGTTTCTCCATGAGACGCAACACATCGGGTTGCTCCAATGTCCAGCTTTCCTTCTTTAACGCAATGATCGGCATGGGAAAACCTATGGCGTCGAGTGTCTCCTCAATACGTTCCAGTTGCGTTTCATCCGTGAAAGTTGCAGCTCTCGCCGTTTCCTCTTTCCCTGGATTTCGTTTTTGCACAAGCAGGATAGCCGGATACGTGGTGGCATCGAAAATGGGCAGATCACAGAAGTCAATGATGGCTTTTGGCGTCACTTTTTTGGCGAGGAGTTCGCGGACATTCTTGCCGTAGCCCGCCCGCATGAATTTATTGGGTGCGATAAAACAGAGATGGCCCTTTTCCTTCAGAATCTCGGTGCCTCGTTTGTAGAAGTAGGTATAGAGATCTGCCGTTCCACAGTAGAACTTGCCGAATTCCCTCGAAAGCAGCGGCTTCAGGGCTTTTATGCCTTCCTGACGCACATAAGGAGGATTGGCTATGATCACATCAAATCCTCGTCCGCCATGGTCGAAGACTTCGCTGAAAAATATCTTGTAATCAAAACGCTCCCGGTTACCCGTAAGCCTATTGATCAGTTCCTCTATCTTTCTTTTCTCTTCTGTCTTTTGTCCGCGGCTCGTTTCGTCAAAATAGCGTTCTTTAAGTGACTCTAACTCCATAAAGGCGCGACTGTGTTCCAGTCTTCCTTCCACACTTTCCAGGGAATTGCCGCATACGATCTTGTAATCAAGGTTCGGTAGAGGTTTGATCTGCCGGATATCGTCCTCATCGACAACAAGGGAGAGCCAGAGCCTGAGTTTTGCTATCTCCACCGCGCCGGGATCGATGTCCACGCCATAGAGTGACCTTTCGATACACTCGCGTTTGAAATGATAAAGAGTTCTGTCAGATTCCTTTATATAGAGAGACAATACATTGCGGGCCTTTACAATCTCGCTCATCATGCCCACGGGGAATGCGCCGCTTCCAATCGCCGGATCGCAGATCTTGATATGGGCAAGTTTTTCATCAATCAATCCGGCGTTCTCCCGGATGCTGTCGGGAAGCATGGTTTTTTTCGTCGAGGTCTTCTGTTTTCCTTCCAGAATCCTCTGCTCTTTTTCCAAGGCAATCGCGTCATTCTCACCAAGCAGTTCACCTGTCTGGATGAGTTTTTCTATATCTTCCTTTGAAACAGACGGGCCTGCTTTATGCGCCATCGTTAAATCGAGTTGACCTTTTTTCGTCTCGTTACCAAATATGTCAAGCTGTTCTTTACCCACTGTTTCATGGGCAACAGCAGGGCTATCCAATGCAGTCGCAAGGTAGTTGATGAGGCTTTGTCTGCACATATAATGCACAATTTCACGGGGCGTGTAGTATGTTCCTTTTGACTTACGGTCTTTCACTTCGAGAAGGTTTTCAAAGACCTTGCCGAGCATTTCGGGATCGACGGCTACTTCTTTCTCAAGGGGTTCATCCTCCTTCACCGTGAAATTGTAGCGGTCGAAAATATCCAGAATACCGTCACCCGTATCGCCTTCCTTTGTGGTGTGATTGTTGGAAAACAGTTCGTCGGGCAGGAGGATATCCGTGTATACCCAACTGTAGCCCCCTATAGGATCAAAAAGACCGCCATTGAGAAAAGGTATTTTGCAGTTGAAGCGGCTGTAAAAATCACCGTCACGCTCAAGGGCCAATGCCTCGTAGAAAAGAGGTTCCAGTATATCGTTAAAGAAGTTGTTGTAGTCTCCGTGCTTCTTCATGAATAGTTGACGGAGAAAGTTCTTTGGGCCGGTGCCCCAGGCCACATCCCTTGCTACGCCAAACCACCCTTTCTTCTGGAGAAAATAGAGAAAGACGATCTGGCCGAGAAGCTTCTTGGAAAAATCTGTTGTGTTTATTTTGTTCGCCTCAAAGTCTTTCTTAACCGCTTGATTCTTCGCCACGATTTCATCAAGGGCATCCTTGGCGCGAAGGAACAGCTCTTTGTATTTTTCAAAGAACTCTTTCGTAACCGTCTCGATATTGAAGACCTGCTCCAGTTCTCCAAGGGTGGGATTATGTCCGTCATCCGCCATGACCGGCACGAGCCTGCTCTGGGCTGTGTGGCTTCGCTCGTTGCTACCGACAAGAAATGACCATCTGCGGGCAGGTGTGAATTCTTCCTTTGCCTTTATTTTTCCGTTCTTCCCCTCTTCCAGGCGGTAATCCATTTTGACAAGGGAAAAACGCCAGTCATGAGGATCAAGAGACACAAAGGCGACCAAAGCCGCATCTTTCTGCTCTCCCCCGCGACTGCCGTTGAGGTACCATGCTATGAAGTTTCGCTGCATGGTGCGGGCACGTTCGATGGCAGTCTCTTTCTTGAGCTTCACAATGAGAATATCTATTTTGTTTTGGCCATCTGTGTACTTGCCGACTCGCTCAAAGAGACTTATGTGTTCTTCGAAGGCATCAGGTATGTAATTACCTTTATACGAGAAAGGGGCATGTTCAAGGGTGTTGAGAAGCTCTCTTATGAAATCAGCAAATTTGCTCTTATCGAAAGGGCTTTCAAAGGTCTGCCTGACTATACGTTGCGCCTGTTCTCTGTTCATGTTTTAGTCTCTGACCAACATTCGAAAAGGGTTGACTTTTTGATCATTTTTGATTATATTCCATTCATAATCACGATAGAAGGCAAACCAAAGGGTTCCATCCCGCGGCAATGCCTTCTTTTTTTTATTCCTTTTTGCGATACTCCAGTTTGCCTCTCAAATCATTCATAAACACGATATGATCCATGAGTTTTGCAAATAGCGACGAATATTTGCGCTTATTGGGAATCATGAGCTTTAACAGTTTGTTCTGTCTCTTCAGATAATCAACGAGGCAATAGAAATCCCCGTCTCCGGTCACTATAAGAGCCTTATCGTAATTATCAAATTCTATCATGGCATGAAGGACCAATTCGGCATCTATGTTTCCTTTGACTTTCCCGTCAGGAAGAGTCAGCGTTGGTTTGAAAACCAGGATATACCCGTCTTCCTGCAATCGTGTATAGAGTGTCTGGTTCTGTGGTATGTACCCGATGAACAGAAAGGCTTTAAAAATGCCGTATTTATCCTTAAGGTATGTTCTAAAACGGCTGAAGTCAAGTACCCAATCCTGGTCGCGTATTGATAGATTCAGGTTTTGACTGTCAATGAAAGCATAGTTTATTTCTTTTTTCGTCATGTTCACATTCCCGTAAAATACTCGGAAAGGATGACTTCCCGTCTGCCGGTTCGTGCTCCGGTCTGGCCGGAGCGATGTTTCTGCAGCAGTCCGGCAGGGATGGATGATTGCAGTGCTGCAACTACTTTGAGTGGATTTTCCAGCGCTTCTCCTCCCAGGTTGTTTACTACCTTGAGCGCTTCCCTGGCTGTTTGTTTAGGCAGTGCACCTTCTTCAAGGCGTGTTTTCACTCTTTGGAGGTATGCCTCCTGATCGTCTGTCAATTGCCTTACATCTTTCTCTATGGCTCTGAGAATGCGATACAACTGTGTTGCACTGTCTTTCCCGCCATGTGTCACTAATTCCGGCTTGTCTTCGGTCGTAGAGAATAGAAAACTGCCCTTATTCTTGTCAAGAAGATCATAATAATTGGAGCCTATTTCCCCTCGAATGGTTTCAGGGGTAGTTTCCAGGAGTTTTGCCGCAGAGAGGAAATCAAGTTCCTGCGCATCTTTTTGTGGGTCGGCAGCAAGGAAGAATTTTTGAATTTTATCACGCCGGAAATACGTTAAGAGTTGCTTCCGGTGATCGAGGTTTTCTCTTGCGCTACGAGCTTTCTTAGGCAAACGTTTGATAAGGTCGAAAAGAACCGGGTCTGTATTGCGGATTGTTTTAATAAGGTGCAGATATTTCAACTCGCTTTCCTCGGAACCGTCTTCGCCGGTGATTGTTTTTACGCTCAGGAGGCGATTAAAAAGCTCATGAGAGCCAATCGGCTCACCTTCCGTCAGGAGTGCTGCGTCACCACCAAGCAATGTTAGAAAGGCATTGATCTTGGCCTCTGCTGCTTCTTTCAGTTTGATTTGGTCGTTGGATTGCTTCGTGGGAAAGAAATTAAAGGTATATATCCTGTCAAATGCCGTGTCCACCCTGTTAATGCGCCCTACTCTCTGCATCATTCGTGTCGGATTCCAGGGAATATCATAGTTGATAACGACATTAGCACGATGGAGGTTGACACCTTCCGAAAGTACCTCTGTTGAAACGAGAATGCGGTAATCGTCTTTTTTGTGGCGCACTTTTGCATCGAAGTTATCAATTACCCTGTCTTTTACGTCCTCATTGGAAGAGCCATGATAGGCAAGGACTGCGCCTTTCAGGTGCGAGCCAATATGGTCTGCAAGATATGTGGCGGTTTCTTTCGATTCAGTAAAAATAATGATCTTATTCTTTTTGAGAATCGGATTCTCCTGAAGTTCTTTCGTGAAGCCAAGCAGCTTGGGGTCCCTTGTAATTGACGACCACATTTCGCGAATTTCTTTCAGGGTGTCAAAATCGCTCTGCAAGGCCGGTCTAAAGTCATCCTTGAAATCTGAAGCCTTGTATTCCTGAGCTTTCCCCTCGTCGATGAGCCGCTGAATGGCCTCATCATCGTCGTTTTCCAGCAGATCGAATATCTTGTTTGCATATTTCTTGCTGAAATAAACACGACCTTTATCGTATTCCTGAATAAAGCGTTCGTAAGAATGGATAAAGCGTTCAATGGAGTTTCTAAATGCATAGAAACTGCTTTCAAGTCTTTTAACGAGAAGAATTCTCATAAAACTCATCATGTTGATCTGAGACTGCTTTTCGAGTTGGTGAGCTTCTTCCTTGAGATAAAGCATCGGGGTATACCGTGCATACCGGAAATGTCCGGCAACAAGAATTATTGTTTTGTTGAATATTGCATCTTCGTGATCATTAAGCTCATAAAAAAGCGGGACTGGCGCTTCCACTTCAGGAAATTTCAACTTCTGTTTTTTCAAATCATCGGAAAAATATTCGGAAATCTCTGATCTTGTGCGGCGCACCATGAGATACTTCAATACTTTTTCTCGTATCTCCCTGGCATTTTCTTTGACCGTTGCGATAAATTCATCCCTGTTCTTCTGCCGGTCAAGTTTCTTCAGTTTCTTTTCCAGTGCCGCAAAGAACGCCTCGATATTAGGCAGGTTTGGGATCATGCTTTTCTTGGCATTCTGAAACAGTTTGATTTGGCTCAAAATATCTCTTGGCGAATTATTATATGGTGTGGCCGTGACGAGGATAACCCGTTTGCCTCTGCATATTTCTGCCAACTTTTCGTATGTCAGATTTGATTCCGTGCGAAATCGGTGCGCTTCATCGATAATGATATTTGTATACTTCTCAACACCTTTCTTTAAAAGATCATCAAGTCTGCCAATCGATTCATTGTCAAAAGGTACGCGAAAATCAGACATAACATTGTACCAGGAGCCCGGATTGCTTTTGTCCAGCAAGACGGGAGGCGCAATAACAAGGGTCCTGCCATCAAGCTGACTTGCAAGCATTGCAGCAATGTACGTTTTTCCGAGACCAACTACATCAGAAATGAAGACGCCACCATATTCCATGAGAATCTTTTTCGCATTGAGGACAGCCTGTTCCTGATATTCAAGTTGCTTGAAGTCTTCTGGTATATAGCGCCGCGATGTCTCTTCCGTGAGGTTAAGCTCATCCTTGAAATATTCATAAAGGAATTTCAAGTATAACTCATAAGGCGTAACAGTCTGATTGAGCCATGTTTTCGTCTTGATGGTCTCAACGTATTTCTCACCGACATCGACGGAATCGGCCCATAGCTCATTAAATTTATCAAGAGCAAAATTGCAGTCAGAACTATCTTTCAGTTCCACATTGAATTCAAGATTGTCAATGAGCCCTGCCTGAGTAAAATTGCTTGAGCCGGTTATTACTCGGCCTATATCTCTGTCGCCTTCAGAAAAGGTCATGATGTATAGTTTGGCGTGAATTTTATTTGAAGGAAAGGCCCTTATCTGCAATTTATTGCTGCGTATCCATTCGACAAATTTTTCAACTCCTTCCTCGATATTACGGCTATCTTCGGAGTACTCGAACTCCTGCTCTATCTCTCCTTCAAGCCTTTCCTTGGCTTCAGCGTGAGAGAGTTTAAGTTCCATTTGATGAGGAATTTGTGTTTTCTCCATTAAATCAAATGTGCTTTTGTTGGTACTGATACCAATGAGTATTCGGATTTTTTCCGTATTTTCGAGCGATTTATATAGATTGAAAAAACCACTCGTGTAGAAATATCCCACAAGGCAATCGAAGAAGCGGGTGTCTCTAATGAGTGTTTGAAAACGGGTTTTAAGATTTTGCCCTTTTTCATTTGTGATAAAAGTCAGATCAGTATTCAATAATGTCTCAATAATGTATTACGTTATTTTTCGATTTTTTAAGAATTAGCCATGCTCCCCAATGCCAAATACACTATTGTAATTCATCAATCGTCTTGATAATTACTTTTCCTAATGTTATCAAACAGAAAGAGGGAATGCAAGG
>CAZXVZ010000044.1:11282-18015 GCA_964644085.1 uncultured Syntrophus sp.
TCGTCTTGATAATTACTTTTCCTAATGTTATCAAACAGAAAGAGGGAATGCAAGGGAATAAAGACCGAAGGACGAGGGACGACCGCTACGCTGAAACGAGGGACGAAAGAGCAGTTCAAAGCTCATAGGGAATAAGAAAGGTGCAAGGTACAAGGTTAAAGGCAAAAGGTCAAGACATTTAGGAACAAACCGCGTCATTGGGTCATTGAGCCGTCGGGTCCTTGGGTCGGGAAGACCGCAGAGCAGAAAAACCGAGGGACGAAAGAGCAGTTCAAAGCTCATAGGGAATAAGAAAGGTGCAAAATGCAGGGTTGGAGGTAAAAGGTTACGACATTTCTCAAAAACAAAGAAGAAAGTGGGTCATAGAGTCATTGAGCCGGAGGAGACCCGCGGAACAAGGGACGTAAGAAATGCAGTGAATAGTCGATGGTGAATATTAAAATCGATCCTTTTTCTATTCAATAAGTTTTATATGATTCCCTTTCGATTATAGGAATGATATGGTAGTTTAGTGATAAGCAATTTTATGCATTCTGCGAAGGCATGAAGTGATTATTCGCAACCTGTTGTATGCCTGTATCAGTAAACGGAGGGTATTATGGAATGGCAACAAATTGTCGGCTTCTACCAGGTTGCTAAATTTGGCAGCATCACAAAGGCGGCAGAAGCAACCTTTCGAACACAGTCGGCTCTCAGTCAACAGATAAGCGCGCTCGAACGGGAACTATCATGTTTGCTTTTTGAAAGAACAGGAAAAAGACGGCTGCAACTCACTCCTGCCGGAGAACGTTTTCTTCAATTTGCTGCCACGCTCATAAACGAGCAGGAAAATCTGATCCATGAAATAAAGGAGATGAAAAATGAGAGCATAGGCCGCTTAAAGATCGTCGCGCAATTTGCCCCCCTTTACTATTTTTTCCCAAAAGTTTTTCGTGCGTACAGAGACCTTTTTCCTCTCGTTGATTTGCTTATACTTGAGCGGCCGCCCCGAGAAGCTATGGAACTTGTCAGGCAAGGGGAGGCCGACATGGCAGTGGGAACGGAATCCATGACCCTGTCAGACCTGATGGCTATCAGGCTGAGGGAATTAAATAATTTTATGCTTGTTCCCTTGAATTGTCCCATAGGCGAAAACGGTCCCGTCACACTTGAAGAAATCGCAAAATACCCTCTTATATTGGGTCCGCGGCACATGAGAACAATCCACCAACGTCTATTAAACCATTTCGAAGAGAGGAAAATCCCTTATCAGATTATTATGGAGTCGTCAAACCTTGTTCTTACCTCCCGCTACATTGAAATGGGTCTTGGCATTACGATTTTCAGCGCATGGTTCGGCATCGATATGCCGTCAAAAAAGAAATTCAGGGTTATTCCTATTGATCACATTATCAAACCTGACCATGTTGCTGTCGTGATTCGAAAGGACAAAAAACTCCAACCTTTTCAAAATGCCTTTTTAAAACTTTTTTATAACAGGTTAGCAGAAACCGGTCCTGTTTCGAAGGCATTTCCAAAAGAACTGGCGGCGATAAGCAATTCGAAAGTAAATTCGCGCAATCTATTACCGTTCTAAAACTTATCTTGCCGTCATATTCTCTAATTAGTTTTCATAAACGATTTCTTCATAACTTCTAATTTGACCCATCACGTTTCAGGTGATATATAATTTTCATGAGGCTTCGTAAAATGTCTTCCATGTAGTGAGCAACTATGTAGACATGGGAAAAGCAGCCAGGTATTTGACACTAATCGCTATGCTGGGAACGGAAATTATCCGGCAAATAAAAAGACAATATTAGGATTTTCATACAAAAAAGGAGGTATTTCGCAATGGGAAAAAAACTATCATTACAGTGTGTTATCGGCATGTGCGTCAGTGTATTGATCCTAGTCAGTGCAGTATCCATGGCATATTCACAACAGGCCGCAAAAACCGTGGAACTGAAGTATGTCACGATGAGAGGGCCTACAGAACCAAATGCGATGATCTGGCAGATACCCATGGCGAAAGAAATCGAAAAACAGACAGGCGGCAGGGTAAAAATCGTTCCGTACTGGTCCAACTCTCTGGGCAAAACTGCCGAGCATTTTAATCTCGTTAAAACCGGCGTTGCAGACATGACGGACTATGCAGGCAGCTATACCCCCGGGAAGTTTCTATTATCAGAAATAGGCAATCTGCCCTTTTCCGCAAAAAATCCCGTCAATATACGGAAAACAATGCATAAATTGCTGGAGAAAGGCTATTTCAAGTCATCATGGGGTGAAGTCGAAGTACTCGCCTGGAACATAACCCCCTTCTACCAATTATTGTTCCGCAAAGATAAACCGGCTTCATTCGGTGACCTTGCCGGGAAAAAAATCCGGACTCCTGGCGGGTATATGACCGAGTTTCTCAAAAACATTAAGGCGGTTCCCGTCAACATTCCGCCCGCGGACGCTTATCAGTCCTGGGAAAAAGGCCTCGTTGAAGGATGGATGCACCCGCTCGGAGCCTTTAACGTGTACAAGCTTTTTGAACTGCCCAACAAATCACTGCTCAAAATTGACGCCATGGCAATGGCAAACGCTGCCGTCATCATAAATAAGGAAAAAATGGCATCCCTTGATCCTGAATTACAGAAGATTATCCGTAAAGTTGTTCTGGACTTTGAGGATGTATACGTTAAGGCAGGCGATTATAATGATAAAGAGGCATTGAAAGCAATGGAAAAAACGGGAGTGGAAGTCTATTCCCTGCCCGCCCCTGAAATGGACAAACTGAAAAAGGCGTCCATACCGGTCTGGCAAAAATTCATTGAAGATGTGGACAAGTCCGGCGGGGATGGTAAAGCAATAGTAAAGGAGTATATTAATATCCTCAAGGGATTCGGTGAAAATCCCATCTATTCACCGTGATATGGCAATAGTAATCAGGGTGATAATCTGACGGGTTGTTCGATGCTGCCGTTATGTAAATATTCTATAACACGTCCTCGGACAACCCGTTTCTAAAGACTATTTTTTTGAAAAAATAACCTCTTTGGGAGCGCACTATGAAAGGAATAGCGTCCGTTGTCAAGCGATTTAATTTGTATTGTTTCGGCTCAAGCGCTCTTCTGCTTATCTTCGTCGCATTGATCACATTCTTCGATGTTATAGGGAGATACTTCAGGGTTCCCATACCGGGCACATTCGAATTGAGTCAGCTTGCGCTCTCCTGCATGGTTTTTCTCACCCTTGCGCACACCCAGGCAATCAAGGGACACATCTTTCTTGATTATGCTATTCCGCTGCCCCATAAAGGGCAGATAATTCTTGATGTATTTCTCTCTCTCGTCAGTTTGTTCGTTATGGCGGTACTCACATGGAAATCTATACCCTTCATAATGGAATCCTATGCCAGTAAAGAATGGACTGATTATCATCAAATTCCCGTTTATCTTATAAAATTTTTTCTCTTCATGGGCAGCCTGACTTTTTGCCTGCAACTTGTTATCGATATCATCGAAATATTTAAAAAGCCGGGGAGGAATACAAGTGGAAATGCTGTCGATTAGTACGATCGGAATTTTAGGGTTCTTCGCGCTTTTTCTGCTCATGTGCCTGAGGGTTCCTATTTTTCTGGCCTTTACAATAGTCGGGTTCTTCGGTTTATCCATTACGTCCGGTTTTGATGCCGCCGCCAAGACCCTTGTATCCACTGTCTGGAGTTATACTCAAAGCTACGACCTGATGGCAATCCCCCTCTTTATTCTCATGGGGGTCTTTGCCTTTCACTCAGGCATCGGTGCCGACCTTTACAACGCTGCTGAAAAATGGCTCGGCAGAATACCCGGCGGTCTTGCTATAGCTACAACGTGGGGATGCGCAGGCTTCGGCGCTGTCACCGGTTCAAGCGCAACCGGTGCCATTGCCTTTGGTCCCATTGCCTACCAGCCTATGAAAAAGGCTCAGTATAATGAACGATTGGTTCTGGGGACACTCGCTTCTGCGCCCAGCATGGGAGTTCTGATACCTCCAAGCATCGCTTTCATCGTCTATGGGAGCATCACCGGGGAATCGATAGGAAAACTCTTCATTGCCGGTTTGATTCCCGGAGTCCTTCAGGCCGCGATGTATACCTCAACAATATTAATCCTGGCAGGATTCGACATATGGCATGGACCGGCTGCCGCCGCGTCAACATGGAAAGAAAAGTTTTCAAGCCTTAAAGGGGTATGGGGAATGCTCTCCATATTTTTCCTCGTAATAGGCGGTCTCTACGGCGGTCTTTTCACGCCGAATGAAGGCGCCGCTGTGGGCGCCGTGGGCTCTTTTGTCATCTTTCTTATCAAGAGAGGGTTTGTGTGGCAACCTATGAAAGAAGCCCTCACAGAAAGCCTTCGTACTTCCTGCATGATTTATATGCTTGTCATAAGTTCCATGATCTTTGCACAGTTTATTGCCCTGACCGGATTGAGCAACGCCCTTGTAGAGTGGGTGATGAAGCTCAATATCGCCCCGGTGTGGATAATCTCCGGCATGCTGATTGTTTATATCATATTAGGTTTTCCTATGCCCGCAACACCTATGATTGTGCTCACCGTGCCTTTGATGTATCCCATACTCACCGAAGTTTTTCACATGAGCGGAATCTGGTTTGGCGTGCTGACGGTTGTCATGGTGGAGATAGCAAATATTTCTCCACCCGTCGGTATTAACCTTTTTGTCATTCAAGGACTTTTCAGGGAATCCAGGCTTAAGGACCTCTACTGGGGTGTCACCCCTTTTCTCATCGCAGACATTATCCGGACCGCGCTTCTTGTCGCATTCCCTGTTTTGTCTCTGTGCCTGTTGTAAGAAGGTAAAAACATGTTTTGGAAACATTGCCAAAAGGAAAAAAGATGTCTGAAAAAACTACAAACAAAATAGGCCGGGTTAAACCGGGAAGGTTCGTTATTGAACCGCCGACTCTCATATCGCTCGGGTTTGAGTGGTACATCGAGGGAGACGAAAACAGGAATGCTGCCGTAGACGTTAAGTACAGGAAAAAAGGTGAGGATTCCTGGCGCAAGGCTTTACCGCTGCTTCGCGTGCAAAACGAAGAAAGCATTGCCAGGTTATTTCACAATAGTATTGATTACATCGCTCCAAATCTCTTTGCTGGAAGCATATTTGACCTTGAACCCGATACCGAATATGAATGCGTATTTGAAATGTCCGACCCTGACGGTGTTGAAGGTGATCATGAAATAATTGTCACCGTTAAGACCCGTTCTGAGCCGGAACTTTGTAAAACAGGTCAGGTGTATCATATATACCCCTTTCATTACAAGGGAGAAAAAGAAGAGCCCTCGTTCCCCAACCTTATGGCAGCCTATTACACAGGATGGTGCGAAGCGGATTGGTGGAACGTAGCCCCTCCCCGCGTGCAACCAGGCGACACTATCATTGTTCACGCCGGTGTTTATAAAGACGACTGGAATATATATGGAGCAGACATCTCCGGAAGAGGCATGGGAACCCCGTTTCAGGGCACATATTATTTGACGGGAAAAGGAACACCCGAAAAACCGATAGCCATAAAAGCCGCCGGTGACGGTGAGGTCATTTTTGACGGAAATGATAATTTCAATCTCTTCAATGTAATGGCAGCTGACTACCATTATTTTGAAGGTCTTTCCATCCGTAACACGTATGTTGCCTTTCTTGCAGGCAATAAAAATATTGCCGGTTCCAGCGGCTTAACCGTGAAAAGGTGCCGTTTTGAGAATATCGACAAGGGGATTCATACTGACTGGTCCGGCTCGAAAAATTTCTATATTTCCGATAATGTTTTTATCGGCAGACATGACCAGCATTCCCTCCACTCGTGGTACAACTTCCCGGAACGCACATCCCCTTATCCTTACGAAAAATGCCTGTCGGAGTACGCGGTAAAGGTCGCCGGCGCGGGGCATGTGATATGCCACAATTACATTGCTCATTTTCACGATGGCATAGATCATGCCACATATGGTGTGCCTGACGGATATCCTGCCTACGGGCATCCTGATATTTATCCTGAAGATGTCCTGAAGCTCGACAGAACCTTTGTCTCTATCGACATCTATAATAACCTCATCATCAATATGCATGATAATTTCATCGAAGCCGACGGGGCCATGTACAACATACGCGTCTTGCGAAACCTTTGCGTAAACGCGGCTGCTAACGCCCTCAGTCAGCAAACCCTTTTCGGCGGGCCCGCGTACTTTATCAGAAATATCGTTTACAACGCACCTCAATGCCTGAAACACGCACAAAACCCGGCGGGGCTAATCTACTATCACAACACATTTACCGCACGAGTGGAAGCCGCGCAAGCTTCAAACTTTCATTTCCGGAATAACCTCATTCTTGGATGGGTCCCTTCCGAAACAATTTTCTCGGTGGATACTTTTACCGACTACACAACGTCAGATTATAACGGTTTTCGGCCCGATACCAAGGCAGAGCATTCCTTCATTTGGAAGTCTCCGCAATCGGGCAGGACTAAAGATTTCACAACTGAGAGAATCGAGCAAAAATTCCGAACCCTTGAGGAATATAGTGAAGCTACCGGTCATGACAAACACAGCATCCTCATCGATTATGACATTTTCGTGGATGTAACTCCGCCCGATTCCAACAACATTACACGAATCTACGATGCGAATGACCTTGATTTTCGACTCAAACCTCATGCTGCGGCAGTAGACGTTGGTTGCCATCTCCCCAATGTCAACGA
>CAZXVZ010000045.1:0-4994 GCA_964644085.1 uncultured Syntrophus sp.
ATTACATGACTACATATAACACACGCTTTGCAGGTATTCACCAATCATACTAAAGATATAGGGTAATTTCATATGAGGAACTTCGGACTAACGCAGCATGGGAGAACATTATACCTGCGTCCGGCTGTCAACACGAACATCAGTAGAGGCTGTATGAAATGGTTTTTTGAATATAATTATCCATAGGTAGTTCAAGGCATAACGAAAACCCGTTATCAATGTACCCTCATGAGCCATTCGCCGGCCTGAACTATACATTTTGAGACGAAAAGAAAATTTTATAAAACCGGCACCCTGCATGCGACGGGCAATGTCAGTATCTTCTCCATAAAAATCAATCGTAGTATCGTAACCGCCAATTGAGGCAAGCGCGGACTTACGAAGCACGCAATTACCACCCTGTAGCATTCCTGATTTCTTCAGTATGAAATGGTTCACGAGGTATGTGATGTACCCGACAATGTAAAAAAGCTTAACCTGGAGATTGGTAAAGAATGATAAGTCATAATATACAAGGGGCCCCGAAAGTGCCACAAGCTTGGTGTTCTGTGAAAACTCTTTCAAAACCTGCATGATCCAGCCGTGAGGGAGGATGTTATCGGCATCTACATTGGCTATGAGATCTCCCGTTGCTGCTTGATAACCGGCCTGACGTGCGCGAACAAGCCCTTTTCTTTCTTCATCAACAATCTTTACTTCCCTATAGGAGGCGATTATATCTCGCGTGGCATCCGTGCTCGCATTATTGACTACAACCACTTCTATATCTTGGCCACTTAAGGCTATTTCCTGCAAAACAGATTGCAGACAACGACCAATGTATCTTTCCTCATTAAATGCCGGAATAATAATACTCAATGTCGGCATTTGAGAACATCTATCCGATCTTATCGGTGATGACATAGAAACCTCTTTATTAAGCAATCTTTTTTTCAATCATTGCTTCGAACTGTGTTGTTCCTCCAATGATCGTGTTCAATACGGTTTCCCAGCGATAATTTTCCACCACGTACCTATGAGCATTCTCTTTCATCTTGTGATAGAGAGCCGGCGAATGTTCCAACATGTGTAACATTATTTTTATCTTTTCTTCCCAGTCTGCTCTGTCACCGGCTTTTGCCACCAAACCGGTTTTCCCATCCAAAATGAGTTCACGGGGCCCACCTGCGTCAGATACTACAACGGGCAAACCACAGGCCTGTGCCTCAACAACCACTCGGCCGAACGTATCCGTCGTGCTGGGAAAAAGAAAGAGGTGAGCTTTTCTATAGATACCAGCCAGTTCATTATGCTCAATCCGTCCGGTAAAAACAACTTCCCTTAACCTCTCATATTTATTCTTCAATTCGGACAGATATGGGCCATCTCCCACTATCAATAACTTTACGTCCTGCCGGGAGGCAACAATCCCTTCATATATTTTCAAAAGAAAGTCCAACCCCTTCTCACGAGAAATACGCCCTGCATACAGAAGATTAATGCCACCTTTTTTCAACAATGTGTCGACCTGCATGTTGTTTTTGATTGGATTTGGCAACATAAAATGCTCATCAATCCCTCTTTTAAAGACTGTTAGTTTTTGTGGCTCATATCCCCTGTTCCCGAGGAGATTTAGATATGCTTTTGTAGGGACTTTTACCTCATCTGTCATTGAATAAAACCATTTTGTATATGATTCAAGGATTTCCGAAACCGACGTGTCGTGGGCTATTTCTCTTGCCTGGAGTGAAAAGTCTGTGTGATAAAAACCTACAGTCTTGACATGCATGAGTTTTGCCGCCAGCATTCCAAGAAGGCCTACCGGCCCGGGTGTCGATATATATATTTTATCAGGATCATAGTCATAAATTATTTTGAGCGATCCAAGGATAGAGGGTATGTTGAATGTAAAATGGTCATAATAAGGGAGCGAGAAGCTGTGGATACATCCAAGGTTAATTGCATTCGGAGGCATTCCTTTGGTCTCAGTAGTTTCCGGGAATGAAGTTACAATTTTCAAATCGTATCCCATTTTGTTACATATCCATCCAATTTCACGGAGCGTTGCTGAAACACCATTAAGATCGTTAATGGTATCGGTAAACCACAATATCCTCTGACCTGTTCGAAGGCCTTCCACTCCAAGATCGGAAATAAGCTGTTGAACCACCGTCCTGTTTTCATGCATATGTTTGAGTGTTACAAGGAATGGCAACATCATCAGGATACCCGGGATTGACGCGCTGATGTTTTTTACAATCTTGAAAAGACCTGCCGTGCTCAAATCGTGGCCGAAAGAGTTGAACAAGTGTCTTATAAAAGCATCAGATACCCTTGTCACCTTTGAATCGATATACTGAATAGCATCATCAGGTGAAGGGAATTGCCGTGTTTTAATTCCCTGGGCCAATTCGTGGAAAAAATAACATACTTCATCCTGTCTTTTTTTAGCTCTCGCCTTTAACCTTTTAATACGAAAACCGTTAATGAGACCCACAGGCTTTTGTTCAAAAACCTTTTCAGTCAGCTCTCCAAGGAGTGTTCGTGAAGAACTTTTATTTACGGTCCGGGAAGAATCATAAATGATTTTGTATATTGAATAAACAAGCGACTGATAGTCACTGTGCCTGCCGGCTGCCTTTGTCTTTTTATTTTTGATCGCATGGAGGAATTCCTCCGTGTTTTTTACTCGAGCTTGAGTATATGTGCTTCCTGTAAAAATACCGGCGTGATCGTCGGAACCACCTGTGAATCCCTTCTTCCATGGTTCATCGTCAAATGGTTTCAACTTATATTTCTTCTGCAGATCATAGAGGATTTGAGGGGTCAAACTTTCAAGGATCGCCCGCCAGGCAAGATTATCCGATTTATTGCGCGCTCCGTTCATAATCTCGAAAGTGTTGAAAAGCACAATAAGTTTTTCCAGGTGCGCTGCGGTCATGCCTTTTCCCTGGATACTGTATGTTGCATGAGCAACCGAATGCGCAAGGTTATTTTCCTTGATAAAATCGCGCAGCTGATAGATGTCCTTTCGCAATCGTTGAATTTCCGTGAACTGTTGCTCTGTCACGCCATATATAAGTAAATGGATTTTGCAACTATCCTCGGGAAAGGAAACCGTCGACTCTACTCCGTTAATTATAAGTTCTTCATAACGTTCACGGAGCATGAGGCATCCATCGATACTGTTATGATCCGTGAGCGTAAAAAAGGTCATGCCAGCTTTCAGTGCTTTTTCATAAAGAATGTACGGATCGGAATATGACTCAGTCATACGACACCATTGCATATACCAGTCCGTCGGTTGTTCGGAACATCTGGAATGAACATGAAGATCAACACGGGCCTCTTGAATAACTTTTGCATTTGTTTTCAGTTCACGCACCTCTTTATGCTTGGTATGTAGTTGTATTAAGTATGCAGTGTTTTCTTTAATATTGCGTAAAGTTGCTATTACTTTTATGTTAAATCTGCTTTATTTTAACAATACTGTTATCTACGGATATAAAAAACCGGGATCGATAGAATCCGGTCCCGGTTTTATGGTGGGGAGGGAGTCAGTTTAGCTCTAGAACATTATTTGCGTTTCAATTTTTAGGGCCCTGCATTTCAACAAGAGAAGCGTCCTTCATGACTTCGTACACGCAGGTATTGTCAATGTATTTGCCGCTCCAACTCGCATCCAGATTGTAGATCTTTTTTAGATTAGGATCCTTCCCGACGATGCACTTTTCAAACAGTTCACTGTAAGCTCCTCTCGCATAGAAGGGTACCAGGGAGTTAGTATGATTACCGGAATGATACCAGACATCAGGCATATTGCCTGCTCCGTTATCCTTCACATGGGCATAGTCAATACCATGATCAAAAATTCCGTTACCGTTTACATCAAAGAATGTTGAGCCTGTCACGCGTCCGTCACCCCAAAGATGACCGCATTCATGGTCTGCTGTGACGATGAGAAGGGTGTTGCTCCAGTTGTTGCCGTTGGTATTTTTATTGAGATATTCAACTACTGCCTCAACAGCATTATTAAAGTCGATCTGCTCTTCGATCATCCGTCCGGCAAGGTTGGCGTGATTTGCCCAGTCAACGGCTCCCCCTTCGATCATGATCGCGAAACCTTTTCTGTTGTTGTCAAGCACGTTCAACGCTGCCCTGGTCATAGTGGCGAGGTCCGGTACTCCACTATTCAGTGCGTTGCTGTAAGGCATAGCCTTGCTGTTGGGACCGCCCGATCCACTGCGGTTAAACTGCAGGGTATCATAGGCCCGAGGCATACCGAATACTTTATCAGGCGTTTCGCCGCTGGTAAGCGCTTCGAAATCTTCCTTGACTGTAACAAGGGTCCAGCCATTCACTCCCGACAATAGATCGGTCCAATGAAGTTCTTCCCCGATGAGACCGTAGTTTGGCGTTGAGCGTAATTGGGCGTTATTGTCGTATAAAGGATTACCGCTACCCATAACGACCTTGAGATTGTCATTGTAGTTTTGTGCATCGTAGTAAGCGTTGTTGACGATGGGATTACTCCCATAAATTGCCTCCTTGGCCATCTGGCCGTAATTGCCGCGACTGATGTTATGGCCAAATACAGTAACCGGTGTGGCATGCGTCCAGTTCACGGTAGAGATAGAACCAATGCTCTTCCCGGCTTTTGCGGCCTTTTCAAAGAAGGTCTCCAGAGAAGTGTTTTCGGGAGTATAATTGACTTCATTATCGTAGATCTTTACGCCTGTGTACAGAGCGGTAGCGGCTGAGGCCGAGTCTGTGGCACCGCTTACGGCATAGAGAAAGTTGCTTGCCATCTGAGCAGGTTCATACGAAGCTCCGATATAACCGTTACGCTTGCCCGCCGAATTGGTTTGCATACCGTATTTATGGCCAAAACGCTCATAGACTGCTTTTTTTCCGGTGTAGTACTCTGTTGCCTTTACTGTGTTAAAACCCTGGCCATCGCTGATCATAAGGATCACATTTTTTGCCTCACGACCGATAGCGAACACCATCTGTGT
>CAZXVZ010000045.1:5004-17787 GCA_964644085.1 uncultured Syntrophus sp.
TCTTCAATATTGAATATTTGGCCACTTATATTGATAGTAAATGTTTTTTTCATTTATGGGTTATCTTAATGAATATCTGACTATCCCAATGTCATTTCATAGTTTCATATTTTTTTCATCACCTCCCTACACCTTTATACTGAGTTTGTTTCTTTAACAAATTCTTAATATTATTCAACTTCACCATACCTACCAGTCCTGTTTGAAATCATTTGAATACATGCTATCAGGTCAATATTGCGTTAGCGTTAATACTTCGTTATTTTTTTGAAATTAATTTATAACGGAGCATCTATTTCTGTTTGTTGTAGTTTATTATGCCATCCTTTAGCATCAGGAACATTGCAAGCTATATGCTCGAAATTACCATGGTATGTTAATTTTAAAAACAGCGAACGGTGCGTGCGCACCTGTTTTCTCAAAGCTAAGAGATCTGCAGAAAAAGCAACGAGTAATAATGAACTTTATCTATGCAATAAGTTTCAGCAAATTGGCTTCTTCGTCTTGATCACCCCTAAGAGATCCAAAATACTGCCAGCTATCAAACCCAAAACACAAAGTCATTGAACGAGGAGTGAGCAATGCTGTTTGTAGAAAATTTTCAAAAGTGGTTACAGAGTTGATATGGACGTCAAACCCCCAATTTATGAGATCAACCGTGATTCTTCTCCATGCTGGTTTGCCGCGTGTCAGAGAATATCTGTTTATCCCTGCTTTTTTCAGCAGAGTCAAAATTTCTTTTGCGCTATCAGGTTCATCGAGAATTGATTTGGCGAGAAAATCGACATTATATTCTATGATTGCTTCAGGATATTTAGTTCCTATCTTTCTAAGGCAATTTCCGCTTAAAACGTGCGAATCTCTCAGTTTGAACCACAGCGCTTCGCCTGCGAAACCATATTTAGCAGCAATTTCAAGGGCTTTTTCAAAAACAGAGACGTCCTGGCATAAGTCCAGTTTAATACTTTTTCCACTAGCTATGGCAAAATTAAGGCTCTCATGGAGAGACAATGTGCGTTTATCTTTATTCTTTTGTTTCAAAATTTCATCGAGATTGATCTCAAGCCAGTGAATATTAGAGCCCGCAAAAGCGGCAAAGCTTTCCCTTTCGTACGTACATCGCCAGACTAATTGAACATGCTGAGGTAAGGTTTTATCGGAGGTCAGGTGGCTGACATTATAATGACGCCCTCTCACAGCCCGTTCGGGAATGACAGTTTGAGTAGACTTGAAAATTGTGTCGGCGTGAAGGAGAAGGATTTCTTTATTACGATCCATAACCGATACTGCGTGAAGATTCTCGGGTTCGTTATCTACAAAGGCAAATACTCTATATCCTTTTTGCTGGAAATACCGTATACCCTCGGGCTTTATGGCAGCTATACCAAGTTTCCAGTCATCTGGTCTCATAAAAAGAAGATCGCTGGAAAATTTGACATTAAACCTGCCAGCCAGTTCATTGATGCTACCCAATGTACCCTGACGGAGAGATTCGGGGCGTCCCGTGTTGAGACCCACGAATGTATTCGGCTGGAGCTGAAACCAGCGGATAACATCAAGGACGCCCTGAAATGGACAATGAGCCTCAATAGTCGTCGCTGCCGAAAGAAGTAAATTCCAGTATTGATTTCGTATAGCTTGGCAGTGAATTTCAGGTATGTTGCGCTTTTCAAAAATCACATCTATTTGTTCTTCATGAAAATCTATATCCTTCCATTCAAGCGCCGTGAAATATTTCGTTCCATTGATAGCATCAAACGATCTAAGAGCATGACAGATAATGTGGCGCATATCCAGGATTGTTCCATCGATATCAAAGGCAACGAGCAACTTTTCATTCGGGAAACTAACCCGAAACGATTCGTAATGTTCTGAAAGTGTCTTCATCCAGTTTTGCATATTTACCTCACATGTTTTCGCTGTTTCGCATCGTCATGCACACAATGTAACAATGTCGAATTAAGGGTGAATAATTTATCGGTTACAATCCCGTTAAGATTGTGATCTTGGGTATAGTGGAAAATTAACCATTTCTTAACATTTTATCTGCTAGAATATTAACAATCCGCCTTTATTATACACTCAACATTTAATTAAAAGGAGGATAACAAATGAGTAACGTATTGAAACTAATTGGAATTACAGGTTTATTGATTCTTTTCCTCGGTACGGGCATCCATCTTTTTGCGGCCGATCAAGAACTGCTTGGAGCCGGCGCAACATTTCCCCAACCGCTCTATTCGAAAATGTTCGACGCATACAATCAACAGTACAAGGTAAAGATCAATTATCAGGGTATTGGATCGGGCGGAGGCATTAACCAGTTAACACAAAAGACGGTTGACTTCGGGGCAACCGATGCATTCATGACCGAAAAGGAATTACGGGCGGCAAAAGACCCTGTTCTTCACATACCCACGTGTCTTGGAGCGGTTGTCGTCACATACAATCTTCCCGGCAACCCCAAACTAAATTTTACGGCTGATTTAATCGCCGATATCTTTCTCGGCAAGATTAAAAAATGGAATGATCCCAAGATTGCCGCAGTAAACAGCGGTGTAAAGCTTCCTGATCTCTCCATCAGCGTGGTAAACCGGGCTGATGGGAGCGGTACCAATTACATATTCACCGAATACCTGACAAAAGTAAACAGTGAATGGAAAGAAAAAATAGGTGCTGGCAAGACGGTGAACTGGCCGGCCGGACAGATCGGCCAAAAAGGTAACCCTGGCGTTGCGGGATTTGTTTCCCAGACTCCCGGAGCAGTTGGGTATGTGGAACTTATTTACGCTATCCAGAATAAAATGGCTTACGGAAACGTAAAAAACAAAGCAGGAAAATTCATTGAACCCACATTAAAAGCGGTGAGTGCCGCGGCAAACGTAAAGATCCCTGACGACACAAATGTGTCACTCACAAATACCGATGCCGCTGACGGGTACCCAATAGCTAGTTTCACATGGATCATGTTCTACAAAGAACAGAATTATGGGGGCAGAACGAAAGAACGTGCTGAAGCTCTTGCGAAACTTTTGCTCTGGAGCGTTAACGAAGGACAGAAATACGTGGAACCCCTCCAGTACGCCCCCCTCGCCAAGGAGGCTCAAACAAAGGCAAACAAAATAGTACATTCCATAACATGGAATGGCACACCAATTCTGAAGTAGACTATTACTAGGGAGATAGAAGACCACAAATATTTTCTATCTCCCTATTTTGATCATATCGGTAATCACTTTTGCTGTTTACTGTGGTATGCTATAAGGAATAAAATGGATGAATATCGAGAGAAACAAGAAAAGAATCCTTTTTATATGTACCCACAATTCGACACGGTCTCAAATGGCTGAGGGAATCATGAATGCCCTTTATGGTGACATGTATGAAGCGTCCAGTGGTGGAACCGACCCTCTGTTGGTACATCCTTATGCTGTTCTTGTCATGGAAGAAATCGGTATCGATATTTCTCGGGCGCACGCAAAATCTCTCGATAAGTTCCTTCCAGAAACCTTTGATTACGTTGCAACTGTTTGTGATAACGCACAGGAACAATGCCCTTTCTTTGCCAATGCAAAAACTACAATCCATAAATCCTTCAAGGATCCGTCTTCAATAAAGGAAAGTACGGAAGAAGAAACACTCCGTGCCTTCAGAGATACAAGGGACGCTATAAAGAAATGGCTTACCGAAGAATTTGGTACCTATGAGCCCTAATAAAAAAACAAAATCCGTCGATCGATCGGAGAAACGTTTTTCTCGTATCCTTACCGGCTCCGGTGCTTTCATTTTTATGATACTTATAGCCATTTTTATTACGCTTTTATTAAGCGCCCTTCCATCGATAAAGCAATTTGGGGTCGGTTTCTTTCTCAGCAAAACCTGGAATGTTACCGCTGAGAAGTTTGGTGTTATTCCCTTCCTCGTGGGAACACTGATCACATCATTTCTTGCGCTTATTATCGCTATCCCCTTTTCTATTGCGATCTCCATGTTTCTTGGCGAATACTTCAAGGATGGTCTAATCTCCAATTTTCTTCGAAGCTCAGTCGAAGTCCTCGCCGGGATCCCTTCTGTTATATACGGCCTCTGGGGTGTCTTCATTCTCGTCCCCCTTGTGCGGTCGCTGCAACTGGCGGTGGGGGTTGCCCCGCAGGGTGTGGGTATACTTACCTCGTCTCTGATCCTGGCTATTATGGTCATCCCCTATTCAGCGTCTCTCGGACGCGAGGTCATTGCTCTTGTGCCCGGCGATCTAAAAGAAGCGGCATACTCACTTGGCGCCACGCGTTTTGAGGTCATGAAAAATATCATCATACCTTACGCCCGATCAGGCATAATCGCCGGCATCCTGTTGGCCTTCGGACGAGCTATTGGAGAGACCATGGCCGTGACCATGCTCATCGGCAACAGTAATTTCCTCCCCACAAGCATTTTCAGTCCCGCGAATACCATGGCCAGCGTCATCGCCAATCAGTTTTCCGAAGCAACAGGTATCATCGCTTCCTCTCTCATTTACGTCGCTCTTGTTCTTTTTCTTGTCACCATGATCGCCAACATCATCGGTAACTACGTTATCAGCAAAATCAGCATAGAAGCGTCAAAAGAGGTAACGTGATGGACAGTCATACCTCTTTCCGACTTATAAAAGATAATATTTTTAAAGGTGTTGTCTGTCTTTTTGCCTTTACATGTCTCCTTCCCCTTGGCTTTATTCTCTATTACATCGCAAGGAAAGGTATTGCCGTGATAGATTGGAATTTCATCTTCAATCTGCCCCGGCCCATCGGAGAAACAGGTGGAGGAATTGCAAGTGCTATTGTTGGCACTATTATGCTTATCATTTTGTCCGGTGTTTTATCCATCCCCTTTGGTATTGCCGCCGGCATCTATCTTTCAGAAAACAAGGAAGGCAAGCTTAGCAACATAGTCCGGCTCTGTGTCGTCGTTCTTCAGGGAACACCGTCAATTGTCATCGGTATCATTGCCTATGTTTGGGTGGTCCTGCCCATGAAGACCTTTTCGGCGATTTCGGGTGGTGTTGCTCTAAGTATTATGATGCTACCCGTTATTATAAAGACAACAGAAGAAACGTTGAAACTCATGCCCTATCATTTGAAAGAAGCTTCTCTCGCGCTCGGGGTGCCTTACTATAAGACCATCCTGAAGGTTATCCTTCCCACGGGGATAAGCGGCATTATTACAGGGATACTCTTGAGCATTGCCCGTATTACCGGTGAAACCGCTCCCCTTCTCTTTACGGCATTCGGTAATCAGTTTATGAACTTCAGTATCTCCAAGCCTATTGATTCACTACCCTACAGGATATTTTACTACGCCATGAGCCCCTATCCTGAGTGGCACACATTTGCCTGGGGGGCTGCCTTTATTCTCGTCATTTTTACGCTAGCCTTTAACTTAATCGCGAGGGGGATTTCCGCTAAATGGAAAATACAGTTCTAGAAATAGATAATTTTTCAGCCTGCTTCGGCGACAACAAGATACTGAAAGAAATCAACCTTACGATTACCAGGAATATTGTCGCGGCGCTCATGGGCCCTTCTGGATGCGGCAAAACAACCCTTATCAGGTGTGTTAACCGCATGCACGAGCTGATTCCCGGCGCCACCGTTTCCGGTAAAATGTATCTCAATAAACAGGATATCTACAACATGGAGCCTATTGTGCTTCGGCGGAAGGTCGGCATGGTTTTTCAGAAACCGAACCCCTTTCCCACCATGAGTATCTACGACAATGTCATAGCGGGTTACAAATTGAACGGCATCAAACGTCACCGTGAAGAGTTCAATAATATTGTGGAACAATCACTTCAAAAGGCAGCCCTCTGGAATGAAGTGAAAGACAGTCTTCACAGAAAAGGGACCTTTCTGTCAGGGGGACAGCAGCAACGCCTCTGTATTGCCCGCGCACTGGCAATGAATCCGGAGATATTGCTCCTTGATGAACCAACTTCCGCCCTGGATCCCAAATCAACATCACAGATTGAAGAGCTTTTCGTGGAACTAAAACAGAACGTAACCATGCTCCTCGTAACGCATAACATTGCCCAGGCAGCCCGCGTCTCGAATGTCACCGCGTTTATCTATCTTGGTGAACTTGTTGAGTTCGGCCCTACGGAAAAAATGTTTACCGTACCGAAAGACAAAAGAACCGAAGAATATCTGACCGGAAAATTCGGTTAGAAAGGAGAATTTGTGCTGGAAGAAAAGATCATTGAATTAAAAAAAGAACTTGTCGGATTTGCTACATTGGCGGAAAATATGATCGCCAAGAGTATCAAGGGTCTTCTGAAAAAAAAGAGTGCAATTCTCAAAGAAGTGGAAGAGGCCAATGAACCGGATGCCAATCGCTTTGAAATAAATATCGAGGAACTCTGCACGTCCGTCATCGCCCAGTATGAACCGAGAGCAAAAGATTTGAGAACTGTCCTCATGATCTTTAAAATGGTTTATGATATTGAACGTATGGCCGATCATGCCGTCCATATTGCCGACAGCGGTCTCTTCCTAATCACAAAACCCCTTGTCAAACCGTTGATTGATATCCCCCGCATGGCCGATGAGACAGTCAAGAGCGTCGATGACGCCATTCAATCCTTTATTCATGAAGATGCCGCACTGGCCCGGAGTGTTTGTGAACGTGATGACATTATCGACGGCTTACAGACACAGATTTTTAGGGAACTTGTCACTTACATGACTTCTGACCCGACAACCATAGAGCGTTCTCTTCACCTCATCAGGATAGCCAACAATCTTGAACGTATTGCCGATCTGGCTACAAATATTTCTGAAGACGTCATCTTTATGGTAGAGGGGAAAGTCATTAAACACCATCAGGAAGACAATCAATTACAGCAATCTCTGACTGAATAAACCAAAAACAAGAAATAGGTCGACATGCTTAAGCTATGGAAGACAGGGCTGTTTCGGCTCGCCATACTCCTCCCGCAAAAGTTATAAGACATAAGACCAAGCTTCCCGAGCCGCAAAATCAGGCAGACGAGAGGTGCAGCAATAGCATAAAATCTCATTGTAATAAATACGAAAAATTACTATACTTCTACCAATCATCAAGAGGAGGCTTTGTGATGCTTGAAGGGCATATTTATAAAACATTCGATCTTGAACTAAAGGAGCTGAAAGAAAGAATCCTGCACGAGGGAGGACTCGTTGAAAAAGCCATCGACAATGCCATAAAGGCCCTCATTGACAGAGATTCGGAACTCGCGAAAAAAGTCATCGAAAAAGATGAATTAATCAATGATATGGACATCGAGATCGATGAATTCTGCCTGAAACTGCTTGCGCTCAGGCAGCCAGCCGCGCGTGACCTGCGGTTCATTACCACAGCTATAAAGATTAATTACGATCTGGAACGGATCGGTGATATGGCAGTCAATGTCTGTGAACGGGTTCTGGAAATTAATGAGGAACCACGCCTGAAACCCTACATTGATCTGCCGAAAATGGCGCAAACAGTCCGGACCATGCTCACGGAAAGCCTCGATGCCTTTGTGAGAGAGGACGTTTCGCTGGCAATGAAGGTTACAAAAGATGACGAACATGTAGACCAGCTCACTGAACAGATATTCCGCGAGCTCCTGACGTATATGATGCAGGATCTTCGGACAATCTCCCGCGCGACGAGATTGCTCTTTATTTCCAAATATTTGGAAAGAATGGCCGATCATGCTGTCAATATCGCCGAACTTGTTATATTCATGGTGGAAGGAAAGATTATCAGGCACCTGAAGGAGCACGAGGAATAATAATTTGGCGAATAAAACCGCATTGTTTCTCATAAGCGTGATACTCTTTCTGTGCTCTTGTAACAGTGGGTCTCCAACTAAAAACGGAAAGACAAAACACACAATTACCATCGCGGGATCAACATCGGTGATGCCTTTCACCGAAAAACTGGCAGAACATTTTACAATAGATCATCCCAACTTTGTCATTGATGTCCAGGGCGGCGGATCTACTGCCGGTATTCAGGCGGTTACCAATAATACCGTTAATATCGGTATGTCTTCCAGGGAATTAAAGGATAAAGAAAAAGTCCTTAACACTATCACAATCTGTCACGATGGCATATCCATCATTCTCCATCCGAAAAATACCATAAACGATCTTACACTCCAGCAGGTCCGCGACATATACGGCGGCCGCATCACGAACTGGAAAGAACTCGGCTGGATAGATCGAAAGATTGACGCAGTCACCAGAGAAGAAGGTTCCGGGACCAGGAGCGCATTTGAAGAATTGATCATGAAAAAGAAAGAGATTGACGACGGCATCATGGTTCAGGATTCAAATGGTTCCGTCAGGGAAGTGGTTGCGACCGATCCATACGCTATGGGTTACATATCGTTAGGACTTATCGATCAGAAGGTAAAACCCGTGCTTATTAATGGTGCGGCGCCGACTATCAAGAACATTAAAACAGGCAGATATAAGATTGTACGGCCTTTTCTATATGTAACCAACGGAGAACTTGATCTACCCGCGAAAGAGTTTGTCGATTTTATTCTCTCAAGAGACGGGCAGACAATTCTGAGAAAGGAAGGTTTGGTAGGTTTCTATGATTGACAAGGCCATCCTGAAAGAACGATTTATCAAGTGGATGTTGGTTTTGTTCGCCCTTTCTTCTCTTTTCTTTCTCTTCCTCATCTTCATCTTTATCCTCGCCGAAGGTCTTCCTCTCTTTCTAAAAATTGGATTGGGTAAAATTATTGGGGGTTTCAAATGGGCCCCCACAAAAGGTTTTTTCGGAATTTTTCCAATGATCGTTTCTTCTTTCCTTGTAACGATAGGCGCCCTCATCATCGGCGCTCCCCTGGGCCTCTCATGCGCCATTTATCTCTCCGAATATTCGGGCAAAAGAACAAAAATGATTCTCAAGCCCGCGTTGGAACTCCTTGCCGGTATCCCATCAGTTGTATACGGATTCCTGGGGGTTATTTATATTGTTCCTCTCGTGAGAAATTTTCTTGGGGGATCGGGCTTTTCCCTTCTTTCAACATCAATTATTCTTGGGGTCATGATCCTCCCGACCATCATCAGCATCTCCTTTGATTCAATTACAAGCGTTCCTAAAACATATCGCGAGGGTTCTTTTGCAATGGGTGCTACCCAGTGGCAGACAATTTATAAAGTTATAATACCTTCCGCTAAATCGGGCATCCTGGCAAGTTTTATCCTTGGCATGGGCAGAGCAATCGGTGAAACAATGGCAGTCATTATGGTAGCCGGCAATGCCCTTAAAATCCCCGGTAGTATCCTCGATCCGCTGCGGACACTCACCGGCAACATTGCGCTTGAACTCGCGTACGCAAGCGGTGATCACAGGCTCGGACTTTTCTCTACCGGTGTGGTGCTCATGGTTATTATTATGATTCTCAACTATATCGCAAATTTCGGGATAAAGAGGAAGATGGTAAAATGAGGATTAACCCCCGTCTTATCAATAAAATAGTCTACGCCGGGCTCAACGCTCAGGCTTTCTTTACAGTGAGCATACTTGTCGTTATCGTCGCAATTATCTTTTTCAAAGGCATCACCCATATAAGCCCTGAATTTATTTTTGCCTTTCCTGAGGACATGGGGCGCCATGGAGGCATTTTCCCTTCCATTGTCGGGACTATCCAACTGGCGCTTCTATCAATAATCTTTGCCACGCCTTTAGGCCTTGGAACAGCCATTTTTCTGACCGAATACACACGGGAATCAAAGTTCACAAAAATGATACGTTTCGGTGTTGAATCTCTGGCGGGCATACCTTCTATTCTGTACGGCCTTTTCGGATTTATATTTTTTGTCATTAAGCTGAAGATGGGCTGGTCGCTCCTCGCCGGTGTTCTCACAATTATGATCATGATACTTCCCACAATCATCAGAACAAGCGAGGAAGCAATCAAAGCTGTCCCGAGACAATTGAGAATTGTTAGCTACTCACTGAGCGCCACTAAATGGGAAACAATCAAAAAGGTGGTTCTTCCTGCTGCGGCGCCCGGAATATTGACAGGTATCATGCTCAGCATCGGCAGAGCTGTCGGTGAAACAGCGGCCGTCATATTTACCATGGGAAGCTCTCTGCGGTTGCCCCTTTCACTTATGGATTCCGGAAGAACAATGGCAATCCACTTCTACATCCTTGCCCGTGAAGGCATATCAATGGAAAAGGCGTATGGAACAGCCCTCGTGCTTGTGTTGAGCATATTGGCAATTAACGTACTTGCCTATTATGTCATGCATAAGGCCATATCAAAATATTCTTGAGGGACCATGAGCACCAAGATTGCAATTGAAAACCTGCGCCTTTCATTCGGAAAAACTGAAGTTATCAAGAACGTCACCGTTCATGTCAACGAGAACGCCATCACCGGTTTCATGGGGCCTTCTGGCAGCGGTAAATCAACACTTATTTCAGTCATCAATAAAATGATCGAATTCGAAGACAACGTGAGAATCGAAGGAAAAGTGTCCATCGACGGCAGGAATATTCTTCAAAATTCAAACGACTCAGTGAGCCTGAGAAGACGGGTTGGGACTGTTTTTGCCGTACCAATACCTCTCCCCCGTTCTATATTTGAAAACATCGCCTATGGCCCGCGGTTAAAAGGAATAACAGGCAGAAAAAACCTCCACGATCTCGTGGAACAAAGTCTTAAAAAGGCATTTCTGTGGGATGAGGTAAAAGACAGACTTGATTTATCGGCATTGAAACTTTCCGGCGGACAGCAGCAGAGGCTCTGCCTCGCCCGTACCCTTGCTCTCAAGCCGGAAATTATTCTCCTTGACGAACCCTGCTCGGGTCTCGATCCCATCTCGACAGCAAAAATTGAAGACGCGTTGAGTGAGCTAAAATCAGATTACACCATCATTCTCGTCTCTAACAATACAAAACAAATCGCCCGTATAACCGATTATTCGGCCTTCTTCTACCTGGGTAAACTCATTGAATACAACACGACAGACAAGGTTTTTACAACACCGGCCATAAAACAGACAGAAGATTACATTCAAGGGAAATTCGGATAATGGACAACTTTGCCCTGCAAACAAGAAAGTTGAATCTTTACTACGGCACTTTTCACGGATTAAAAAATATCGATTTCAATGTCCATCCCAATGCCATCACAGCGCTTATAGGACCTTCCGGATGCGGCAAATCAACTCTACTGCGCTGTTTTAACCGCATGAACGATTTTATCGACGACGTACGAATAGAAGGTGAAATCTTCGTCCACAACAAATGTCTTGATGATATTGACATAATAGAGCTGAGAAAAAAAGTAGGCATGGTCTTTCAGAGACCAAATCCATTTCCTTTTACAGTTTACGAAAACATGATTTACGGATTGAAAGTCCATGGTCTTGGTAACAAAAAATATATGCGGGAAAGAGTTGAAAAATGTCTCCATGCCGTGGGTCTTCTCGATGATTTGAAGGATAAACTGGGCACACCCGCCCTCTCCCTTTCGGAAGAAATAAAACAGAGACTCTGCATCGCCCGAGTTCTCACGGTGGAACCTGAAATTATCCTCCTCGATGAACCCTGCTCCGCTCTTGATCCTATCGCGACGATGAGGGTGGAAGAACTGATGATAGAACTGAAAACGAATTATACGATCCTTATTGTGACACATAATATGCAGCAGGCCGCGCGGGTGTCGGATTTCACGGGGTTTATGCTGCTCGGGGACCTCGTGGAGTTTGGGGAAACATCGCAGATATTTACGTCGCCGAAAGACGAAAGAACAGAGGGTTATATAACGGGCCGCTTTGGCTAAAGTAATATAGTGGCCGAAGTGTTTTTTGCGCCTTACTTTGTCGGCCTCAGGGTTGCACAACACTCGACGTAGCGCTGCTACGCCTCCGCTTGACAGCCCCTCACCTTCGCGTCATGCATCGAAAATCCCTTCGGCCATTCAAAACGATAGATTTTCTAATCATTTTGTTTTTTCTTTTTTATATTAATTACGTTTATTTTCGATCAACAAGCGCAAGTCGGGGATGTAGTTGCCTAACATGACAAGTATGACTTAGGAGATTCTGGGCATAACAAGAGAGCATTGCTCAACAAGGTGTTTGCCTTTCAAGCGATTGACAGAAGCGCCGAATTCGGCTATTCTATAAGGAGAATACAATAGGCACACTTTCATGAAATATTATGATTGGAATGATGACAAAAATGAGTTGCTTAAAGAGCTGCGCGGAGTGTCATTTGAGCAAGTTGTGTTGGCGATTGTTTCCGGCGATCTGATTGACCGCGTGAGACATCCGAATACAAACAAATATCCAAATCAGCGGGTATTTCTGGTGAAGATTGAAAACTATATATATTCAGTAACGTATGTCGAAGATGATGAAAAAATATTTCTGAAAACAATAATACCAAACAGCAAGGCAACAAAGAAGTATATAGGAGGCAAAATATGAGAAAAATGCATTACATCGATAAAGAAGAAATGAAATTGGCAAAATCGCTTGAGGCCGAAGAATGGATCTCCGATCTCACCAGGAAAGAAAAGAAGCAGTATGAGGAATATGCCCACAATAGCTTGACTAAACAGAAAAGGATTAATATACGAATGACCGAGCGAGACCTGAAGAAAATCCAGGCAAAAGCAATTGAGGAGGGTCTCCCCTACCAGTCTCTCATCTCTATGCTGATTCACAAATATAACGAAGGGAAACTGTCAGTTCAAGAACGCCATATCAAAGATGTGCAGCCAATCGGCAATAAAGTAGCTTCTGGCTG